>CANGSR010000057.1 GCA_947456055.1 Chitinophagaceae bacterium | reverse complement strand
ATGCCAGCAGCATGTGGGAAATCGGGCAAAAGATGGAGGCCTTTTTCGGTTATATACCAATTGGGGAAACTCCAGGCTTCTTTAGTGTTATAATTGCAGGTAGCATCCTCACCATGCTCCTTCATTTTCTTAGGGTAAAGGTTCCTAAGCAGGTCAATGAGCTTTGGGGCAAATACATCACCCCTATAGGTTAGCCATTTTTCAGATTCGGAGGAGGGTACATCAGTATTAGATAAGTATAAAAGGTCTTCAAGATTCAGTTTGTTGCCGGTTTTCAAATTAAGGTTTAAAGGGTCATTCCCGTAATCAGGGTAAGCACCACCGCAGTAATAGTCGGTATAAGTATTGATGCTCAATACATCAGTATTGATAAACACATTTTTAAGTTTAAAATCGTAGGAGGAGCAGGAAAAATACATACAGGTATTTTCAATAAGCGTATTATTAATTAGCTTGTTTACCTTCTCCATTATTTCTTTATCGCAGCCATCAGCAATACGGGGATACATTACAGGAGATTTGCCAATATGAACGTATTCAAGGGTTATATTGCCCACCTTAACCAGCGAATCGCCTTTTAGTTTCATTGAGGCGGTGCGCATATAGTTATAGGTATCTTCGGCTTTCTGGCCAATAACATAGGGGAGCTTAAAAAATGGATTGACAACAGTAGCCAGATTTACGGTATGCAGGCTAACTTCTAGTTTTTTGCCTTCATTATTTACCCAGCTACCAGATGCATTGTTACCAAATACTTCCACGGTAATGGTTTCAGAAGTATCATTCCTTTTTAGTTTTTTATTGTAGGAGTTACAATATAGTGTTAGCTTATTCCCATTAGCAGAGCCCTCAAGATGAATGTCGTGTAGTGAGGATTGGTAAAAATATACAGCTCCACAGGTTTCACCATCAGTACTCAGGTTCATTATTACGGGGTAGGGGCCAACATTACCCTCTAGTAAAAAGCTTTTTTCAGCAGCTTGAAGCTGACAAGACAGCAAAAGCAGGGCAATGATGCTTGATAATCTCATATGCAATATTAGGTGGTTTTGATTGAGTTACAGGTCGGAATTATTTTATTAATCTTCTATCCCCAGGTCACGGTTATAAATGTCGGTACGCATTTTGCCAAAGAAGAGAATCTTTTGGTTTTTTGGGTCGTAAAACGTAACAAGCACATAGGGTTCGTTATAACCGGCTTCGCTAATATTGGCTGTTACCTTCATTATGCGTTTATGTTTTTTATTAAAAACTGCCGCATGGCCCGATAAAAGCAAAAATGCACCTACGCCATTTTGGAGCAGTGGTTGAAGGTTGTTGCGGTATTGTAGGTGGTGATTTGCATAAAGTTCGCAAGAGTAATATTGACTAGTATCGAGATTGCTTGAAGTACCAAAACTGGTATCTCCCCCTTCGGCTAAAAATCCCAGGGTTTTGTCAATATCCTTTACACTAAATAATAGGGTATAACCTTGAAATAACACCTTTACTTTTGGAACAGTCCACATATTCCTAAGATTGATGGTGCGCTGGGCTTGCACAGTGGAAGCAAAAACCAGCAAAAGCATTAGTAATTTACTTTTCATCTTCTTCAAAATAATCACACTAAAGTACGGAAAACCGTTAATTTTATGGTCTAAAATTTATTAATGAAAAGCTTTGCCAGTGATAATTATGCCGGGGTGCTGCCGGAGGTAATGGAAGCATTACAAAGGGCCAATATTCAACACTCCAGGTCATATGGTGCCGATGGTATTACCAGCAGGGTAGTATCATTATTCAGGGAGGTGTTTGAGGCCGATGTAGATGTATATTTTGTGTTTAATGGCACAGGCGCCAATGTATTGAGCATAAGTAGTGCCACACAATCTTATAATGCTGTTCTCTGCTCCGATACATCCCATATTTATAATGATGAATCTTCGGCCCCTGAAACTTTTACAGGTTGTAGGTTTTTCCCTTTAACGGCTAATGAGCATGGCAAACTGGATCTAAGCACCATCAGCGACCGCCTGATAAGGAAAGGAGATGTGCATTATGCCCAGACTGCAATGATATCAATTACCCAATCAACCGAGTACGGAACAGTATACACCCCTGATGAAATAAAATCTATATCGGCGCTGGCCAGGGAGAATGACCTGTACCTGCATATGGATGGTTCCCGCTTTTTCAATGCAGCGGCATCATTGGGTTGTAGCCTCAGTGATATTAGCTCAAAAGCAGGTGTGGATATTCTTTCATTAGGAGGTACTAAGGCAGGTATGATGTTTGGCGAGGCAGTGGTAGTGTTTAATAAGGAACTAAGTAAGCATATAGCTTATAAGCACAAACAAATAATGCAGCTGGCATCGAAAACCAGGTTTATTGCAGCACAGTTTGAGGCTATGCTCAAGAATGAACTTTGGCGCAAAACAGCTACCCATGCCAATAGTATGGCTTTAAAACTGCATGATGCCCTGAGGTATAATAAACTGGTGAAAATAACCCGCCCAGTACAGGCTAATGCATTATTTGCTGAGATTCCCCGTGAATGGTACGAGCCATTACAAGAGCATTACCCATTTTATGTTTGGAAGGAGAGTACCCATGAGGTAAGGCTGATGTGTGCATGGGATACAAGGGAAGAAGAAATTGCAGCATTTATTGAAGCCCTCAATAGATTGTAATGTTCATAGTGGCTTAATAGTGAATCATATAAAGCAGGACAGAATCATTATAAATTGCCACAAAAAAAACAATAATCATGACACCACAAATTATTGATATATCGAGTAATAATGGAGTAGTAGATTTTCATAAGGTATTTGCATCGGGTATTAAAAAGGTTATCATCAGGGCCTCACTAGGTTATGGTGATATGGACGAGCACTTTACTACCTATACCACCAATGCCAAAAATGCAGGCATGTCTGTTAGCTTCTATCATGTAGCTTATATTCATCCTGAGGTGGCTGTATTAAATGATAGCACCAGTCAGGCAAACTATTTTGTAGAGAACTATAAAAAGACAGGAGTTACCCCTGAGTATCTGGTATTAGATATTGAAACCCCTACCACCATAGGCAAGGCAGCCTGTGAACTATGGATTAAGACCTTCTGCGATACAGTGAAAGTACATACTGGTATTGATGTGATAATCTACAGTTATAAACCATGGTTAGATACGCATTTACCAGCTACCCATAAATTGGGTATACATAGATTGTGGATTGCCAACTATAATGCAGGGTTAAAAACACCAACATTGCCTGTGGGCTGGAAAACCTACTTTATGTGGCAATACAACGATAAAGGTAGCATGGCGGGTATTACTGGCAATGTGGATTTATCAATATTTCATCCCTAAAGATTTTCAAAAATTAAAAGAGGGTCATCTGGTGCTAATTCCCGGATGGCCCTCTTTTAATTTCGTTTGCCCTATTTTAGTGGCAAATTACGGTAAAAGTAATTTTACCATTGTCGATAGCCATTGATAAGCGATACCCAAGATGGGTAGACAGCTCCTTACAAATATATAAGCCTATGCCCATCCCATTAATCTTATCACCTTTGTGGAATTTCCTGAATTGACCAATGTCCTTAAGTTCGAAATAAGTATCAGGGTCAATATTATTGGATACTGAAAATTCAAATCCTTTTCCACGGGATTTAAGCACTACCGATGGGGTTTTCCCTTCGGCATCATAAACCACCGCATTATCAATTAATTCGGTAAAAATGATATTGATGTATTCGGCATGCCCACGCCATTTATCAGTTAGTTCGGCCTTTACATTTATTGGGTTAAAGTTATTGGTAATGCCATTATTGTAATAGTCCAGTATCTGATTTAGTATATCAGAAATAAAGAATAATTCAGTACTCGTATCTTTTGCAATGAACTTTTGATTACTTAAAGTAGAGTACATCATCAGGTTCCGGGTATTGCGAAACATCCTGAAGCTGGAATGATAAATAGCGGTTATGGTATCTGTGAAATCTTTGGGTTCAAAATTTATGCCTGTACTCTCTATTAAATAGGTAGCATTCACTATTCCATTGAGTGGGTTCAGGAATTCTCTTTTAAAATTTTCCCCAAGCAGCTTAAACCATTTCTCATTTATTTCGGCATTATGAAACTCGCTTTTTTTGCGGTGTATCATTATACGGGCATTGATGGTTTTTACCAGGTCTTTAATTGAAAATGGCTTGGTAAGGTAGTCGTCGGCACCCTTATTCATACCATACCTTATGTCAGACTCATCGCTATAGGCCGACAAGAAAACAAAAGGGGTTTGGTATAATCGCTTATCGTTTCTTACTTTTTCCAATATTTCAAGACCGTTTATATCAGGGAGGTTTATATCGCACAATATGAGGTCAACTGGTTCTTTCCAGATGAGTTCCATTGCCTCCTCTCCATTATCAGCCGATAATACTTCGAATTTGTTCAATTCCAATGATAAGCGGATTGAGGAACAAAGTTCTTTTTCATCTTCAACTATTAGTATCCTATCTCGTTTCATTTCAATTTATTTGTGGTAAGGAGATGAAAAATGTAGTACCCTTATTAATTTCACTTTCGAACCATACTTTTCCATAATGCTTTTTTATAGCATAGTCTACTACAACCAGGCCAATTCCTGTACCTTGAATTACGCCTACATTAGATGCCCGGTTGAATGTTTGGAACAGTTTTGCATTATCTGCCGCCGGTATTCCAATGCCAAAATCACGAATCTGGAATACCAATGACGTGCCATCAAGATATATCTTCAATTCAGGAGGTTGTTTACCTGCCGAATATTTGAATGCATTATTAATCAGGTTCACTATTGCCAGGCGCATCAGTTTTTTGTCGAAAATAACATCACCAATCTCCGGGTTTGGTTCAAATACAAGAGTCCGGTTATCGGTATAGGGGTCATACAGGTCTGATTTAAGTTCACTTAAAAAATCATTCACATTCACTATTTCAGTTACAAACTCAATATTGCCCGATTCAATACGGCTAATCATGAGCAACCTGTTGAGGATATCGGTCATTACGGCCACTTCCTTATTTATCCGCTCAATCATTTTCCTGGGGTCAAGGTTTATGGGCTCTCCATCTTTTTTCCCAACTACCATTTCCAGGATTTCGGAATTAGCTTGTATGATGGCTAAGGGTGTCCTCAGCTCATGAGATGTAATACGTATGAACTGCGACTTAGATAAACTCAGGTC
Organism: Chitinophagaceae bacterium; assembly: GCA_947456055.1. GTDB lineage: Bacteria > Bacteroidota > Bacteroidia > Chitinophagales > Chitinophagaceae > Nemorincola. The sequence goes on along the minus strand of CANGSR010000057.1, from coordinate 12,584 downwards.
TTTTTCCTTGTCAATTACTTCTTTAAGGTATTTTTCCTTGTTAACTATTGCAGTGATATCCGACAGCCTACCTACAAATGCGGCATCCTCAGCACGTATTGCAAGGGTAAACGTGTAATCAATAATCTTTTCATTACCATCATAATCATTTAGCTGGAATACACCAAATTGCGACTCACCGGTAGTATAAAGCTGCTCTATCTTCTTTTTTACTTTCTGCAACTCATCCTCAGGTAGTAATTCAAAGAAATTTAATTTTCTGGCTGTTGCATTTATGGTTGTGTCCAGGTTCATGATTTTAATAAAGGCATTACTATATAGATTTATAGTCCCGTCTTCATAACACCTTATTACCCCGTCTTTAATAATCTCCAGCAGGTTTCTTATTCTTTGTTCCTGTAGTTCGGCAAATTGCTCATTCCTTACCTGTTCAGTAATATCAATTCCATAGTTGATAATATAATCTACACTATTGCTGTCTGAAACATGTGGGTAATAAAGCCTCAAAATATATTGTGTCACCCCATTGCCCAAGGTGCGTGCATCAACCATTTTTTGTGGCGTAAGGCTCTTAATAGCTTTTTGGAATGCTTTACGCCTCTTATCAATATAATCAGTTTCTATATTTTTAAGTTTGCAATAATCATAATCTGTTTTGCCAATCATCCAATCTCTTATCTCATCATTTCTTACCGCATTCTTATTCAGGTATTGGTACTTATAGTCTATACCTATTATGGCTATGTCGGCAGGTATTTCATTAAGTATTCGGTGGTAATATTCTTTTTGCTCCCTTAGTTTCTTTTCTGCATTTATCTGTTCAGTAACATCTTTATACTTCCATAAATGCCCCAGGTATTGTGTGCCGCTCAAAATTGGAATATAATCTCTTTGCAGGATTTTGCCATCGGCCATTTCTACTTTTTCATCAGTTATCAATTCACGGCCAGCTAATATTTCGTCTATCCTATTTACAAATGCATAGGGGTTAGCAAACAGGTGTTTACTTTGTTGGGCCGAATGGGAACAATCAAAACCAATAAGCTGCTCGGGTGTAGCTGGTATTGAGAAGAAATTGATAAACTGTTCGTTTACCAGAATTATTTTGCGGTTTTGGTCTTCCAGTAAAACCCCTTCGTTCAGGTTCTTAATTAATTGGGTAAGCCGCTCGGTAGTAGAGACTAGTTCAATGTCTTTTTGAACAAAATCATTAATGTCAGTTAGCGTCCCCATGTTTCTAACGGGCTTACCATCGGCATCCCATTCCAGCACTTGTGCCCTTGAAATAAAATAACGGTAAATGCCGTCTTTGCACTTTAACCTATGCTGATGGGTGAAATTGGGGTTCGCTTTATTTAAATTCGGGAATATTTCGTTCAGGAAAGTATTTAGGTCTTCTGGGTGAATGGCCTTAAGCCAATCCTCTGTTTCAAAAACATCCTCAGCATCATAGCCTAGTAATTTCTTAAACTGGGTAGTGATTTTTATTTCATGTTTTTGTATATCATATGTCCATATTCCATGGCCGGCACTTTCAAAAGCTGTTTGCCAAAGTTTTCTACTTTCTCTTAATTCTATTTCCTGGTTCTTAATATCTGTTATGTCTTCCAGGGTAGAAAAACGCCCGGTGATCTCATTGTTTTCATCAATAATAGGATGGACTATTGTTCTGAACCAGTAAGTCTCACCATTTTTTCTGTAGCCTATATTATCAAAAGAAAAGGGTTTCCGTAATAATATCATTTGGTCTACATAGTCTATAGGTATATGCACCGATTCAGGGCCATATAAGATTTTACGGGGCCGTAAGCCTTTTATTTCCTCAAGGGTATAACCTGAAAGGTTTTCAAAAGCACGGTTTACCCATTGTATAGCTCCATCCTTATCTGTAATTACTATGCCATTTACATTGTCTTCAGCTACTTTCGATATGCGGTTGGTATTAATGTTGGGCGATAAGTACTTTTCCGATTCCTCACGGGTTGTTTCAATTCCAAAATCGTTATCAGTTAAAGGATAAGGGGATGTTGTAGCCGGGGATGTGGGTAAATTATGCTGGGTAAAAGAATCTGTATTAATTACCGGAGACCCAATAAAGATGATTTTTTTGTCTTGCTCAAATAGGGTAAGTTCACCTGTAAGGCAAATGCCGCTATTCCTAATGCTTCTAAATAAAATATTCTTATCAGTATGAGCTAATAATTGATCAAACGTTACATTTTGGATTTGCTCTGTAGTAAATTCAAAATGCTCACAAAAACAATCACCTATAGAAATATGCACTAATTGCTCAAGCGACTGCCCAACGGCTACAATTTTGCAGGAACTATCTAATAAAAAATAGAAAGGGAATAACTTATTTAATTGATGTTCATTAAACAACACGATTTCATTACCCATGGTTTTGGTATTTATTAATATCGCATAAATGGAATTATGTTTAAAGACCTACTGATTACCTGCTAATGGTTACAATGAGTAAGTCTATTTTATTCCGGTTTAGCTCTTAAAGTATTTGGCCATAAGTTCTGCTTTCGACTTCACATTGGCTTTTTGGTATAAGTTTTTCAGGTGGTGATTGATGGTATGGAATGAAACGTTGAGTAGGGTAGCCATTTCTTTGTAAGTATGGCCTTTTTTAATCAAATTGAGTATGTCTTCTTCCCTGCGGGTAAGTTCTTTATAATACTTGGGCTGGGTATTGGTCTTGTTTTGATTGATAACACCCAGCAATTTGGTCAATGATTCAGGCTCAAGGAAGCTACCCGAAATATTAACCTGGTCGATTATGTTTTCAAGGTCTTTCACCTTGAATGGTTTGTAGATATAAGAGCAAACTCCTTTTTCGAACGACTTGAGCAAATACTCATTATCCTGGTCGCCAGTCATTATAATGACATAGGAGTTAGGGAAATGCTGTTTAAGATTAGATAAGATATCAATGCTTAAAACATCAGTAAGATGCAAATCGAGCAGGATGATATCGGGTTCGATACTGCCACTTTGCTTTACAAATTCTTTATAATTGCCATCAGAAAAAACAAACTTGTACTTCCCGGTTGAGGTTAGAAACTCCTCAATACTTTCCCTTAAATCAACATTATCCTCAAGTATTGCTATGGTTTGCATTATGTCTTATTTATAAAATAGAAAATTTTGATGTAAAGTTAGGGATATGGTTATAGTCGTTTATCCCTAATTATAGTAGTTTTATTAAAAAGGTTGTTAATCATAATAGACAAAAAGGGTATTTCTCCCCCTTAATGTATGTATATACTCATAATTGCCTGGGTAGTTATATTTTTTTGAGCATGATTCCAAATTGAAAAATTGCAAATCATTAGGAAATTGTTTTTGTCTCCCTATATTTTTGGTTATTGGGGTAAAGGCTAATAATCATCAAAATATATTTTCAATCTCACCATAAAACACATTTGTTATTCCCTACCTTAGTATCGAGATTACCTTATTATCTCAAATAATACCTATAAGCCTCTAAATCTACATGTATGAAACCCAGACATATCTATTGGTTTGCCTATTATAATGCTGAGGAACCCAGCGTGAGGTATAGGGCAATATACCCCCTAAAATATCTTAGCGACCAAAATAATACCACCTACCAACTCGTAATGCCTGGTTATAGGCTATGGGATATTTTTCAATTTCTAAAAGTATATCTAACTGTCTTATTCTTTCGAAAGCGAAATTCAGTTGTTGTATACCAGAAATTGCATACAAAAAGGATTTATGGTACCCTATTGAAATGGCTGATAAAGTGTAGGCCAGAGAACACCCTATATGATATTGACGATGCCGATTACCTTAAATTCCGTCCTGAAAATATAAGGTATTTTATAAGGCAATCCTCCCATTGTATAGTAGGCAGCAGGGAACTAGGCGAATATGCAGCCCAATTTAATAATAGAGTTTCCGTTCTTACTTCCCCAATTATTGGGCACAATCATATAAAGCAAGAGCGAAACAAGTTGCTCACAATAGGGTGGGTGGGCTATTATAATGCACATAGGACCAGCCTTATGCAGCTGTTTTTTCCTGCATTGGTCCATCTGGGAATTGAGGTGAAAATGATTATACTAGGAGTAAAGCATCCAGACCATTTTGCCGAATTGAGAGCCTATTTTGAGCCCATCAAAAATGTCAGTTTGGAGATTCCGGATAATATAAATTGGCAAGATGAAGAAGGCATTTACCAACTCATTTCCACCTTCGATATTGGAATAGCCCCCTTATTAAATACCGAGCTAAACAGGGCAAAATCGGCTTTCAAACTGAAGCAATATTTATCGTGTGGAGTGCCTGTTTTAGGTAGTGATATTGGGGAAAATTCCCTTTTTCTTGAGCATGGTAGAAATGGCTATGTATGCAATACACCCAATGAATATTGTCAGTATATTAGGCTCATTAATAATGCTACTGATAAAGAATATACTACTCTATCAGTAAGTGCAATTGACTCAATAGCACGTTTTAGTATGGGCAACTATTGCGAACAATTGATGAATGTAATAGGCAATCTAGAATAGTCAACCTTAGGAATTGTGTATTATTTGGGTTAAACGGATACTATTACTGTTATATAATAATGACAAAAACGAGAATAATGTCAATTATATTAAACGTTATAAGCCTAAGCAATCATTCCTGTCAATTTTCAATTATTTCCCCTTTATCGCAATAAGGTAGTTAAGAATTTTGCGCCCGGTTACCGAATCTATAGGGGCATGGTATTTTTGAACCATCTTATTTACTTCAGCTTCCCAGGTTTTGGCAGGGAAATTGGGCTGGGTGCTTATGTATTTAAGACTATGGCAAATAGCGCAATAGGAGGTAAATTCAGCCTTTCCCTCATGCTCCGGGAACTCAGGCGGCAGATCTGGATAAAGGTTCATTTCGTGTACCGAACCCTTGATGCTAAATGTGTTTTCGGGTGCCTGGTACACATCCAGTTCCTTGTGTTTGCAGCTTTGGGAAGCTACCAATACAATACAGAAAGTGAGTATGATGAATGATATTTTGCGAGTCATAAAAGATGTTTTTTGAGTAGATGATGGGTAGGGATTTAGTTTACTGTTACATCCAGCTTCTCAATAAATCCACGGGCATAGCCGCTCCTGTTCCATTGCTTATCTGTCTGGGTAATGCCCTTATTATCAGTCGCTCTTACCTGCAGGTGATTCACACCTTTGGTTGTGGGAGTCCACATAAACCTCCACCTGCGCCACGCATATTTTCCCAGTTCAGGGTCAAGATTGGTTTCTACCCAGGTTTTGCCACCATCTACCGATAGTTCTACTTTCTTGATACCATTACCATCATTATAGGCCAGCCCTTCCACAAGGCACGATTTATTTACAACAACAGGCTCTGTTGAGTCTGGTTCCACAAATACAGAGTGTAGGTTTATATTTGAAATCGGCACCATATTTTTTGCCAAGCTGTCGGGTTTTTCATTAGGCCCTGTAGCAGGAATTAAATAGGCTTTTTTCATCCAGAAACCATTGAAGGTGTCGTTCTGCACTGTGATGCTATTTAGTGCTCCAATCCAATAAGTAGCATACCAACCTGGTACTACCAGCTTCAGCGGGTATCCGTTTAGCATAGGTAAAGGTTTGCCATTCATTTCATAAGCTACCATTACTTCACCATCCATAGAGTGGTCCATCCCTAATGATTTTATAAAAGCTGGCACACCAGGTAAGGCACCTCTGTCCATTCCCTGGAACGCAACTTCAAAGGCTTTTTTAGAAACCCCTGCCATGCTCAAAATGTCTTTTAGCTTTACACCCTTCCATTTGGCATTGCCCATAGCGCCATTGCACCATTGTGTGCCGGGTACCTTAGGCTCAAAAGTAGATCGGGAATTACCGGCACATATTGCCAGTGCCACAATAGAATCGGGTGCGAATTTTGTTTTCAAATCGTTGAGCGAAAGCTCTAAGGGCTTGTCAATCGCCCCGCTTACCCTAAGCTTGAAGGTATCAATATCTATTTTGGTGGGTAATTGGGATAGGTGCCAGCGAACGAAAAAGTACTCATTAGGCGTAAAATCTTCTCTAAAAACCTTAATTGGTGTTTCCAATTGGGGTGGTCTGTCGGTAATCAATACCATTTCCTTTTTTTCGGGGTAGGCTACCATTTGTGGGCCTGGATTCACTGGTTTTGGAGTATTATTATTACCACATGAGCTTACAAATGCCCAGGCTAATAATAATACCAAAAAAGAGGTCTTACTATATAAATTCATGAATGTCGTGTTTAATTCAATCCACTCTACACCGCTGAATAGGTTGTAAGTGGAGGCCTTAAAAATAATATTTTATTTGATGATTTTTAGGACGGTTGTCATCTGGAGTAGCAAATTTGTAGCACAAAAGTTCTTTGAAAATGACGTGGGTAATCCCTGAATCTCTAAAAATTACTGTCAGAAACGTTAGTATACGACACCCTCTCCTTTGGATTAACAAATTTGCTGCACAAAAGTACTTTGAAAATGACGTGGGCAATCACTGCAAGAAGTCCATAATTACTGTCAGAAACGCCAGGATACGACACCCTCTCCTTGGGAGAGGGCCGGGGTGAGGCCTCTGATTGGCAATCCGATTTTACCTTGCAAGTACAATAAAAACCATACTTGTCAATGGCAGAGGGCCGGGGTGAGGCCACCGCATGGTCGTCTAAATTCTCTTAAAAAACACACTCGTCAATGGCAGTGTGATAACCCAAAAATATTATTGACCGTGTCCACGCATACCATTAAATTTGATGATACAATTGCCAGGTGATAAAGTCAGTAAGACCCCAGTCGGAAATATTGAGAAAGTATGTGGATGTGTTTTATGTTTTCTGCCCCGATGGGAACGAAAACATTAGCTATATCGCCTTTCCGCATACCAATACCGCAATTTCCTTTTTTAAGAATACCTCGATAACCAGAGAAGGAGATAATATTCATATCCAGCCTATAGAGCAGGGAGTAGATACCTATAGTGTGGAAATATTGGGTAAATACACCCATCCTGTCTTCGTGCATTATAATGGGGGCTTTAATGAAATAGCCATAATTTTAAAACCACTTGGTGTCAATCACTTTTTCAGAGAAGAATTTCATAGCCTTGCACCTGAAATTGTACAAAATTTAAATGAAGATGCATGGTTGCAATTTGCATCAACATTGTATACCAGTCCAGATTTTGAAAGTCAGGTAAGCTTGCTGGAATCATTCCTGTTATCTCTTTTATGGAAACCGGCTTTAGATACAATGTACCATGCTATTGAAATGCTTGCAGATACCAATACTGACTATTCTATAGAAGAGGTGGCTATGGCAATCAATATGAGCGTAAAGACTTTCCAGCGCCATTTTTTAAAGCACCTTGCTTGTACCCCAATTGATTATAAGCGTATTGCCAGGTTCAGGCATTCATTAGGCACGGGATTAATGGCTCCTGAGCTCAAAAAACTCACCTCAATAGCCTACGACAGTAATTACTACGACCAGAGCTACTTTGTGCGTGAATACCGAAAACTCACTAACCATAGCCCAAAGGCATTATATGATTCCATCTCAGTGCTAGATGATAACCACATTGTGTGGAAAATAAGATAAATTGTCGTTTTAGTCCAATTTCCTTAGCTACTGAAATTTCAATTTTGTATCCATAAAAGCATATTCTATGGAACAGAACAAAAAATGGTGCCGCACAAAAGGCCGAAAATCAGAGTTAAGGCAAAATGGAGCTGTACTAGCCTCAATAGACCGGGAAGAAAAAGACGGTAGGGTAGGACTGCAAATAGGTAGTGAATTGTATACCCTGAAATTATCGGGTTTTATGGGGCAAAAACTTGAATTATTTGACGCTTCAAGTATGCCAATACTAACTGTAGAAGCGGAAAAATGGTATTCAAAAACATATACCTTCAACTATGGTGGCCATACCTACCAATTGCTGGTAAGAAATAACCCACTTGCCGAATTTGTGGTACTTGACAACACCACCGAGTACCTGGCTTATGGTCTGGACTTTATGAAGGAAACTAAAAAGGCTGCCGTAAGAATCAATGAAAAGGACAATCAACCCCTAATATTCCATGCCCTGCTTTGGTACTTATTCGAACCTATAGCTATGGAGAATACTATTGATTTTCAGTGGTGGGTTTGGGGATTGTAGGTGCATGGTTTAAGGATAAATTAAGTTAGGTAGCCTAATTTCCTAATCCCTCAACTTCCTCACCACCATTATCCCATCCCTAACCGGTAACAGCATATGCTCAATACGGTCATCAGCCTTTACCTTTTCATTAAAGGTATGAATGGCACGGGCATTCTTGCTGCGCTCCTCCGGGGGTAGCACTACTTCGCCATCGTAGAGCACATTGTCGGCCAGGATGTAGCCACCTATGGGCATAAGTGGGAAAACGATATCGTAATAATTGCAGTAGTTGCTCTTATCAGCATCAATAAATATCAGGTCGAAGGGAACACCGAGGGTAGGTATAATATCAAGGGCTGCACCAGTATGCTGGGTAATAGTATGCTCAAGGCCGGTTTTCACAATAAATTCCTGAGCCATGTCATATAGCTCTTCATCAATTTCTATGGTATGAAGGTGGCCTCCCTCCTGCAATCCTGCTGCAAGGCAAATAGCCGAGTAACCAGTAAATGTGCCTATCTCCAAAACATATTTAGGCCGGATCATTTTACTCAGCATCTGCAATAATGCCCCCTGGATATGACCTGATATCATAACCGAATCGCCCCTCTGGAGGTGAGTTTTCCGGTTCAGTGCAGCAAGTTCAGGAGATTCCGACGTTGTAAACCGTTCGGCATATTCATCAATCAGCCTTGGTAAAAGTGGTTTGGACATTAATAAAGTAAAAATTCAAAAGTTAAAAGTCAAAAGACAATAGGGGTTCTAAGGTTAAAAGCCAAAACACCATCGAGGTATAAAGTTTGTATTAATTTGATGGCGGGTTTCTATATACTTGAAACGTTAGGTGGCGCAAATTTACAATATTATTGGCTTAGCCAATAATTATCTGTATTGACACCTAAACAATGCCTGAGATAAAAATAGCAACTATCAATTTTCGAAACAGGAAAATAAACGGCTTTGTTGGTATGGCATATTTTAGTTTCGTTGGCTCTGTAGGTGCCAATGGCTTTGTAGCATAAAATGTTAGTATGTGCGCTGCTCCATCGGAGCAGCGCACGTCGAGGTTAAGAAAACGAAAAGTGATAGAGTGTCGGTATTTTATTTGAAAATAAAGCCTTTTTCTCCCCGAACATCTTTCTACTCTCTACTCAGAAATCTCTATCTCCGAATGACTAACTACTATTTACTAATGACTAACTACTAAAAATTTGCTTGCAACTTATTATGTGTATAAAAATCACTGATATAGGCAACTACCTCATCGGCTGTATCAAAAATCTTTATCAGCTCCAAGTCACCGGGGCTAAGGTTGTGTTCTTCCTCCAGCATCACCTCACGCATCCAGGTAAACAGCCCATTCCAGTATTTAGAACCTATGCATATCATAGGTGTTTGGGTAAATTTCCTAGTCTGTATTAGTGTGGCTACTTCAAAAAATTCATCCATTGTTCCCCATCCTCCCGGCATCATAATAAAACCCTGTGAGTATTTGGTAAACATCACCTTACGCACAAAAAAGTAATCGAAATTCATTGAGGTATCATTATCCAGATAGGGGTTGCTGGTTTGCTCAAAGGGTAGGGCTATGTTTAGTCCTACCGACCTGCCTTGTGCCATTCTTGCACCCTTATTGGCTGCCTCCATAATACCAGGGCCACCACCAGTAATAATGCCAAAGCCACCCAGTGCCAGCCTGCGTGCTATCTCACTAGCCAGTTCGTAATACTGGTTACCAGGCTTGGTACGTGCACTCCCGAATATGGAAATACATGGGCCTATTTTGGCCAGGGATTCAAATCCCTGTACAAACTCAGCCATAATTTTAAATATCTGCCAGCTTGAGTGGGCCTTAGTTTCGGTCCAGTCACGCATCTTAAGGTTGGTCATTTGTTCTTTCATACTACAGCGTTAGTGCGGTTTTTGAGGTTGTTTTCTTCGAAAATAAGAATAAAAGTAAGAAAGTAATAGTGGCATTTATAACTAGTAACTCAGTGCCAATTCTGTAACCATGGAAAATTGAAGTGGATAGCCCTGATAAGGAAACCCCACTCAGATGGCTCAATACATGCTTCTTTTCATACCACTCAGGATTATTGAGGATGTCAATGCCAACAGTAGCTAATAATGAAAGTAAGCAGATTAGGAGTGGCAGTTTCTGACTGGTATTGCGTTTGGTAAGGATACCGAATGCAAACAGACCTAATAATGGTCCATAGGTAAACCCGGCCATCTTTAAGAGAATATCTATCAGTGATCCATTATCAACCATACGGAAGAAAAACACACACGCCAGGAATACCACCGCAAATCCATTATGCACAATCAGCCTGATGTTCTTTTGCCTGGTTTCAGATAGGTCTTTGCGCCTTTTAATACCCAGGATATCTATACAAAATGAGGAAGTTAGTGCCGTAAGGGCACCATCTGCACTTGGGAATACCGCAGATATAAGCCCTATAAGAAAGCAAACAGTGATAAAGAATGGCAAGCCACTTTTTACAGCTATAGTAGGGAAGAGGTCATCGCCCATTACGGTGATACCCTTTGAACCCGCATATAAATAAATCAAGCCACCCAAAAGCAGGAAAATGAAATTAGCTACCAGCAATACAAAACAGAACGAAATCATGTTCTTTTTTGAGTCGTAAAGGTTGCTTACACTAATGTTTTTCTGCATCATTTCCTGATCCAGACCAGTCATTGCAATAGTAATAAATGCCCCTCCTAATATTTGCTTCAGGAAGAATACCGGGCTTTTTACATCGGTTTGCAGCAGTTTGGTATAGCCTTTTTGCTGCATGGACGCCCATGTGCTGCCAAAGTCAAGATTCATAGAGTGCATGATGTAGATAACGCATACTATTAGTGCAAGCAACATAAATGTGGTTTGTAGGGTATCTGTCCAAACTATTGTTTTAACCCCGCCTCTATAGGTATACAGCAGAATGAGTACCAAAATCAGCACGGCGGTAAACTCAAAGGAGATACCCATATCATTGAGCACAAATTTTTCCAGCACCTTGATTACCAGATAAAGCCTTATTGTAGCCCCCAGAGTACGGGAAAGTATAAAAAACAGGGAACCGGTTTTGTAGGCCGTGACCCCAAGCCTTCCCTCCAGATAGGTGTATATGGAGGTTAGCTTAAGCTTATAATAAAGGGGTAGCAACACAAATGCTACAACAAAATACCCCAGCCAATAACCAATAACCACCTGGAAATAATTGAAACCTGCAATACCAGCCCCACCAGGTAATGATAAACCCACAGTACCTGGTACCGAAATAAAGGTCATACCCGAAAGGGAGGTGCCTATCATGCCAAATGCTACCAGCCACCACTTACTGCTGCGGTTGCCAATAAAAAACGATTCGTTATTGGAGTGCCGAGAGGTATAAAAAGCTATCCCCAGCAATACCGAGAAATAGGCAATAATTATGGAAAGCAGTATGAATGATGTCATAATAAAAAGAATAGCTTTGTTCCAGGGAACAAAGCTTGCAAATTAATTTATTTAAAGTAGGTGAGGAAATAAATAATCACGAACTAAAACCCGGTCATCACACCAAATCGGAGGTCAGGAGAGTTTTTAGGGTACGGACTATATTGGCCCTGCAATACATCATAGATCAGCTCACCATAAAACGATACCCTGCCACCCATTGGGAACTTCATTCCTGCACCTAGTAACAAGCAAGGGTTTGTGACTTTAGATTTGGTGGAACCATAATTTCCATATTTATCAAAAGGATAATCAAGGTTAATAAAATCATACTCATATGCCCCGGTTATAAATATATTGTTATACACGAAACATTTTGCCCACAAACTAGGGTATAATACATGCTCCTTCTCGTAATAGTATTTATTGGGGTCAATTGGATCCTGGGCAACAGCCAATTTGTAATATTGATATCCAAAGCCTACTCCGGCTGAGAAATTCTTAAAAAACTTGTAACCAACTATTGGAGAAATTCCCGCAGAAGCAAATCCATCACCTATTGCAGCATTCATGCCACCCCCTATAATAAGGTTATCGGGGTCATACCCTTTTTTCTTTTTGGTCGCCTTTTTGAAGCCGGGCTTGCCCTTACCAGAACTATTATATACCTCCTGGGCCGAGGCTAATTGCACTCCCAGGCATACTACCAATAAAAGAATTAGGTTCTTCATACAGTACTTTTTTCTATCACGAAGTTAGGATAAATAAATCTATCTGCACTTTTCATTAATGTTTTATGGAATTTTTAGGGAAATCCAATGATCAATCATTAACGCTCTTAAGACATAAATATTTTGCCTGGGTTTAATATACCATTGGGGTCAAATACCTGCTTTATCTGCCTCATCAGGCTCATTTGCACGGCATTGAAGGCAATATCCATATACTCCTTTTGCACAAGGCCT
>CANGSR010000056.1 GCA_947456055.1 Chitinophagaceae bacterium | reverse complement strand
GCTATTGATGCATCAGGACAGTATTTTTCATTTTCAGCTTTGGTGCAATGCTTCCCACAAGGATATGGTACATCCGACCAATCCCGCTGTATTGTCCAATGCCTCAATTCTGCTAAAACCAGTAACCTCCATACCTATGATAGTGATACTATATCCTCACAAGGAGTCTGGTCCCGGATATTCAATAGTTTCCTTGCACCATCAGGTACTCGATATGTGCGCATTTACCTAATCGCATCCCGCCGCTCTGGAATAGCCAATGATGGGTACTTTGATGCTATAAGCCTGACCCCAGGAAATAATTCAGGAATCAATATTGCACTCAATAACTATGAAGTAAATGTTTTCCCAAATCCGGCTGGCGACGAATTTTCAGTAACAAATGCCAAGGGAGGCTCACTGAATATCACTGATATTGCAGGCCATCAGGTATACCATGCATCGGTACTTAGTGCTGACCAGACTTACAATATCGCCTACCTAAAACAGGGTATGTACTTTGTTCAGGTAATGGATAATGGTAAAACCAAAATGGTGAAGTTGGTAAAGAACTAAGAATCTATTACCACTATCGAAAAGTTGAGGAAATTTAAAGAATATGGTCTACCCTGTGAGGTGGGCTTTTTCCCATTATACTTGGTTATGCCACCATCTAACATTTTGAGAATTTAAGTCTGATGATGGAAATATTGGGGTAAGACCGTAATCTTTGGTGCGTCTATCACTATGTTATAGAAGGATACGACACCCTCTCCCTCGGAGAGGGCCGGGGTGAGGCCTCCAACTGGCAATCCAATTTCGCTGATAAACAATATTTGTTATTGACAAACCACTTGTGATTTATAAATCATCAATTCCCTTAAACAAGAGAAGCGCCCATCTGGACGCTTCTTTTGTTTTATAAAACCCGCTACTACTAACGGAAAGTATTGTTACGATTGTAATTATCTTCAAAACGTGGACACATAATCGGATCACGTGGGTTTCTTGCATGCTCATAATGACCACGTACATAAATCGTAATTTCGCTTGCACTGGCACCACTACCTGCACCATTTGAAAGAGTAGATATGTTATTATCGTAAGAATAACCGAAAGAAATATCCTTATAGTCAATCTTAAACGTAGGTATAAAGGCATCGCCAATCCTATAGAAAGCACCAAAATGGAAAGCAAAAATACTTGGCAGGCCGGGAGGAATACTCCTGTAAGTAAATAAACCACCAATAATACCTTCTGAATACGGCTGCTGGTAGCTGTAATTACCCTGGAATGCAACACCAAATGACTCTGTAATTGGCAAATTTAATCCGGCACTACCCTGCCATTTAATTGGCATTTTTGATGAATTGGCATCACCTGCAAAAATTACAGAAGGACTATTTAAGTGATAAGCACTTACACCCAAATAATAATTATAACGACCATTAAAATCTAAAGAACTATTCAAACTTACACCTGCACCTACGTCATAATTAATCATACTCTTGAAGGATGAAGTTTCGAGAGTTGGATTAGCCGAATTATAATTACCATTTAAATACTGTGAACTAAAAGTCATTAAACTCTGGTCAACCGACCTTGACAACATACCACCTGTAAGACCTACTGACAAATAAGTAAAGTGTTGGTCATCTAGTGCCTTATTAAAAGCTACTGCAGGATAAATCTGTGTACTTGTGAAGTTAATTGTCCCAGCCTTATCATAAGTTGCCAAAAAACCAAAGCTCAGGTAATCGCCTAATTCACGGTTTACAAGCACCCTTGTTTCACCTGAAAGCATAACAGTATTATACGGAACAGCTACAGTACCCCATTGGCTTCTGTAATCCATTCCAAACTTATAATCGCCGCTATAAATTCCGGTAAGACCCGGGTTCCTCAAAATAGCATTTTCGTAAAACTGTGAAAAATGTATATCCTGGGCGCTGCTTCCTATACTCAAGCCTATCAATGCACTAGCAGCTAATATGGTTAAATGTCTTTTCATTTCTCTTAATTTGACCTAATTACCGACTGCTTTCACAGTCTAAAGAAAATTGTCTCAATCAAAATTTACACTCTTTTGGTCTGCATTGCATCTTTTGGTGCAGACTTCGACAAATACTATTTGTCACTCATCATCGGACGATGGATACATCACCCTTATAATGATAAACCGAACCCAACTCACAAACTGCATCTACAATATAAACAAAGACATCAGGCTCCAATACATAACCCTTATAGGTACCATCCCATCCCAAACCAGGTTGGTTTGGCAGGATATTATTCGCCTGGAATACTAATTCACCCCAACGATTGTATACACTGAACCTGGTGATCAAGCTAATACCCTTAGCACTTACATAGAAGAGGTCATTGACACCATCTCCATTTGGTGTAAAGGTATTCGGTACAAACACTTCGCTATTATCGCAGAAGATATTAATGGTTATGTCAGCTGAATCTGTACATCCATGGTCAGATATTACCACCAGGTGATAAGTAGTATTTACTGAAGGAGTAGCAACCGGATTGAAACATGTATCGCAACTCAATGAAATACCATTGCTCCAGAAATACTTGGCTATTGTATCATTAGTAGTAATTGCTGTCAACTGCACAGCCGTACCGGCTACAACACTTTGCGGTGATGGCGGGGTAATGTGCAGGTCAGGAATAGGATCTACCCTTACTATTACAGGTATTGTATCCTTGAAACAAACGTTTTCAGTAATAATAACCGAATAAACTGTTGTCACATCTGGCATAGCCTTTGGATTAGGACTAGATGGATCATCGAGGCCAAATGCTGGAATCCACTGATAAGAAGGCACATCAAGATTACCTACAACACTATGGCTGGTAGCATGCAACTGTGCTACACCACCTATACATATTATTGTATCCCTGCTTGCCCAATCCACATTGGTATCTAATACTGATACCCTTACATCAATTGAATCCTTACAGCCATACCTGCTGGTACCTACAAGCTTGTACACCATATTAATGGTATCAGTAGCTATCGGGTTGCTACATGTATCGCAATTCAGGAAGTAAGGCGGTGTCCAAATATAGGACCATGCACCAAATGCATACAACTGTTTAGGAGTACCCTTACATACTATGGTAGGGTTTTCAAGCATTGTGAGTATTGGCAATGGATTAACTTTAACAGTAAATTTCAGCGAATCCCTGCAACCCCATGCATCAATAGCAACTGCAGTATAGCTGGTTGTAGTATCAGGACATGCAACTACTGTATCACAAATGGTACAATTCAGACCCCTTGCCGGATGCCATGCATAGTGGCTATTATCCCGGCCAGAAGCCATTAGGGTATCACATGTACCTATACATATACTGTCACGGCCTATCACCTTCATGTGATTCAATAGCGTATCTACAACCAGTGTAAATGTAATAGTGTCTTTACAACCAAAGAATGATGTACCAATTACAGTATAAGTAGTACTTACCGATGGTGTTGCAACTGATGTAGCACCAGTAACATTACTCAATGCATAGGAAGGAGCCCAGGCATAGCTTACAGCACCCGTAAGATGAACTGTATCACTCTGGCCAACACATACAGCACCATGATCGGGGGTAGCTACCACAGTTGGTGGAGGGTAAACAGTAAATGCCCTGCCTATCTTACAACCCGTTGCGGTGAAAGTATAATAAACAGTATCTAAACCAGCATGTAAACCGTATATCCTACCCGTATTAATATTAATCGTATCAATATAAGTGTTTGTTACAGACCACAAACCACCAGGTGATGTATCCCTCAACAATGTATCGAAAGTAATACAAACTCCAGGAGCCCCTGTTATTGGGTTTGGTAGAGGGTTAACTAATACTGTATCAGTAACATAACAACCTGTTGTATCTATTGTAAAGCTTATTACTGCAGTACCCGCACTAACACCGGTAACTACACCCGCAGTATCAACTGTGGCAACGGTAGTTGGGGTTGATGTCCAGTGGCCAAATGGAGTTGTTTCAAAAAGTGTTGTCGTTTCCAACTTACACATTACTGGTACACCTGTTATTGGATCGGGTAATGGATTAACTACAATGGTTACTGTCTGTATACAACCTGTTGGCCTTGTATAGGTTATAACAGCAGTTCCAACACTAAGACCAGTATCAAAACCTCCTGAACTAATATTAACAACAGTAATATCACTGCTACTCCAGGTGCCACCCGAAACACTTACTGTAAGGTGACCTGTAAAACCAAGACATAAATTTGATGCCCCGCCAATAAGTGGATTTGGATCAATCGTTATTGTATCTGTAACCAAACAGCCTGTGGGTAATGTATATGTCAATACTGCTGTTCCATATCCACCCGCATTAATTAATCCCGTTGTTGGATCAATACTTGCTACAGTAGGCGGATTGACAGTCCATGTACCACCTGTGGTAGTACCAACCAGATAAGTTACCGGGAAAGCATATTGGCAAATAGGTGTTGGCCCCGTTATTGGATCAGGCAATGGATTAACAGTTACTGTATAAGTTGCAATACAACCTGTAGGTAAAGCATAAGAAATAATAGAAATACCCGCAGAAACACCAAATACATTACCAGTCACATCAACAGTATCAATAGAAAGACAACATGTAGACCAGATACCGAAACCACCATGGGTAGTATCATATAATGTAATTGTACTTCCTACACACACAGCTGTATCTCCAAAGATTGGCGTGAATGGATGAACCGTTAAGGTATCATAAGAACTACAACCCACTGAATTGGTGAATGTGATAATGCTTGTTCCTTCACCAATACCATACACTAAGCCATTATCAATTGTTGAAAATGTATCAACACTAGGATCACCCGGATACCAGGTACCGGCACCACCTCCAATCAACCATGCATTAGATAATGTGGTAGTGTCACCAAGACAAAGTTCTCGCTTGCCTACTATCGTATCCCTACCATTTATGGTTATACCCCTTACAATGGAGCATCTACCACCAATTGTATAGGTAATAGAAGGACTACTAACAACATAGCCAGCCGTAATAAGTACTGAAGAATCTGTTAATGAGGAAAGAGTAATAATTGTTGACGAATAACTGGTTGACCAAACACCACCTGCAGGGCTTGCGGTGTCAACTAATGTCAAACCGGCACACACAGATGTAGGCCCGTGAATGGCAGGAATTGGATAAACTGTAACAACAAATACAGGAGAAGCACAACCTGTACTTAATTTATAAGATATAGTTGCAGTTCCCGCACTATTTCCTGTCACCAACCCGGTAAGTGAATCAATAGAAGCAACACCAGGGTAGTTACTAATCCAAATCCCTCCACTTACTGCATTCATAAGGGTTGATGTATCACCAATACAATAGGTTGCAGTACCAGTAATAGCACCGGGAGACTGGTTAACCCTCACCGAATCTGTAACATAACATCCTGTAGAAGAATTTGTATAAGTAATCGAAACCATACCAGTATCTAGTCCTGTAACAAACCCTGATACATCAACATACGCACTGCCACCAGGCAACCAGGTCCATATACCTGAGGAACCTGCTGATGTGTCAATAAGATGAATAGACCGGCCTATACATACTGCTGTATCTCCTATTATTGGTGCTGGCAGGGAATCTACCCTCACTGCATAATATGCATTACATCCAATACCTATTGTATAGGTAACAGTCGCTGTACCGTATGAAAGGCCATGCAATACACCTGATGTAGTATCAATACGGTCAATAGCAACAGTACCTGTACTCCATGTACCACCACTGGTGGTATTTGCCAATGTAATAGAATCAAAAACACAAAGATGAGTAGGCCCCGTAATTGGAGTGGGCAATGGATTAACAGTTACCTGGTAGGTAGTATAACAACCGGTAAAAAATAACCGGTAAGTAATAGTAGCCGTACCAACAGAAACACCGTTTACAATTACCGGGGAACCAGACAGGCCGACGGTTGCAACCGATGTATTACTACTGGACCATGTACCAAGTGGTGTGGTTTCATAAAGAGTATCAGTTAAACCCAAACACATACCCGAAAGCCCTGTAATAGGAGCAGGTAATGGTTTCACAGTTAATGTAGAAGTTTTATAACAACCTGATGGTGTAGTATAGGTAATAATAGAAGAACCTGCACTTATACCAGTAGCCACACCTGTAGAGGGGTCAATAGTACCCACTGCGGTATTACTACTGGTCCATGTTCCTCCCGGAGGGCAACTGGAGAATGTAGCGGACTGGTCCTGGCAGACCGTTTGTGCGGCAATATCGCACGGTAACGGATTTACAGCTACTGTTGTTACAGTAAAACAGCCCGAACTTGATGTGTAGGTAATAGTACCAACACCTGCAGCATAAGGGGTAACTAATACGCAATTGGGATACAAATAGTCAACTGTAACACCAGTACTACTCCAAAGCCTTGTAGTGGTATCTGAATTGCATACTGTATCAGGTGCACCATATGCACAAAGACTGTGGCCGCCGGTGATAGCTGGTACAATAGTAGATGGGACTGTAACTACAAAAGTAGCATAACAGGTAGATGGCATTAAATAGGTAATAACCGAAGTACCACTGGCAACACCGGTAACCACACCGGATGTAGAGATTGTAGCCACTGCTGTATTACTGCTAGACCATGTACCACCTGATGTTGCATTTGATAAAATACCTGTGGCACCCAAACAAACATTATGACTACCTGTGATAGGCGTAATGGTAAGCGTAGTAATTGTTGCAGAACCTGCCATTGTATTTTGGCAACCAGTAACTGCATTGGTAGCTAAAATTGTGTATACACATGGCACACACTGTGGCCCGAAATCTAATGATCCACCTGTACCTGCTACAGCAGAACCTACAGGTGTACCGCTACAGTATACCTGGTAGTTCACACCCAACTCCGAATTGTCTAATAATATATGGGCACAAGAGCCGGCACCACCAGGGCAAGATGTACCCCCACCCACTACGTTGAAAGTAGTAGGCAAACCAGAAGTAGACACAGTAGCACTCGATATCATATTAGAAGTACAACCTGTTACCGTATTAGTTGCAACTACTGTATATATACCTGGTGCACATTCAGGACCAAAATCTAAGGCTGCACCAGTACCTGCCAGTGTTGTTAATGGTGTGGCACCCACAAAAATCGTGTAATTGATACCGGTATTACTACCACTTAACCTAACATGAGGGCAAACACCACCACTACAGTAAGTACCACCACCCGAAACTACATACAATGTTGGGGTAGGGTTAATTGATACTGCAGCAGTACTAGACATGGTAACCCTACAGCCTGTTGTACCATCTGTTGCAATAACAGAATAGGTGCACGCAGCACAAAAAGGACCTAAATCAAGAGCAGAACCAGTGCCTGCAACAGCACTACCTACCGGTGACGCACCACAATAAGCACGGTAATCAACCCCTACATTAGATCCTGAAACTGTAATATGAGGGCAAGGATCGCTGGCACAATATGCACCACCACCTGTAGCTGTAAATACTGCCGGTGGGGGTATTATTGATACTGTCCTTGTGTTCAACATTGTATCAGTACAACTGGTTGATGTGCGGTTGGCAACAATAAAATAGGTACCTGCTGCACATACCGGCCCAAAATCAATAAGACCGCCCGTACCTGCTACAACCGGACCAACAAGCCCGCTACCATTATTAAGCTGGTAGTTTACCCCAACTTCTGAGTTAAGCTGTTTTATATGTGGGCAGGTGTCGCTTGAACAATACGGGCCACCACCTGTGATAGTGGAAATAATTAAAGGATTACCATTCACAATTACAAGTTCGTTGCCTAATAATGTATCCCAGCAACCAGTTGTCGGGTCGGTAACACGCACCGAATAAACCGCATAACTACTGCATTGTGCACCAAAATCAAGAGGACCACCAGTACCTGCTTGGGAGCAGGTAGGGCAAGTGGTTAAAATTCCAAAATCATACAATTGCCAGGTAAAGCCAGCTACAGAACAAGTAGTTCCTACACTTGGGCAGGCCGCCGTACAACTAATACCACCACCTGTCATAAAACAACCTGAAACCGGAACTAAACGGGCCATATTCAAATCGGCAAAATCACTTGTACCCGGACCAGCACCTACAGTAATGCCAGCAAGACCCGTAGAAGAAGATGCATATATATAACCAGTTGCAGTACCTGTAGTTAGCGGTTGAATGTTTAAGTTCGCAATGGTGATCCTATCACTATTTACTGTGGTTCCACCCATTGAAAAACTGATAGACAATGTAGTTGTAGTTAATGTAAACGACAAAGAACCGGCAACAAAATCGCCAGCCGAAGCAGTAACAGTAGGCGTAACACCTGTACAAAACTGAAAACCAGCAGGGGCATGTAATACAATATTATCGGCACCGGATGCAAAATCACCGGCTAGTGTTTCCCTAAAATAAAAAGTAGGTACCAGAGTACATGATGGAAAATGGCCGTCAACTGCAGTTGTTCTACAAATATGGACAACATTCGCTGTGTTAATAGATACTGCACCATTAGCAGCGTTACTAAAACCCAGGCACAACAATGCAACTACAAGTGTTTTAATACAACTGTAAAATAGAGAATCCCTGATAGAGAGGGTATATAGTAATTGTAAATAAAGTTTTTTCATGAGCCAATCCAAATTTTATACAATTTTTGCAAAATAGTCGGTAAACATACTAAAAAAAGCATTACCGATGGAAAATTACGTTTATTTTTTCAACAAAACAAAGTTTTATCCGAAAGCTACCCCGGATATTAAACCCTCAATTAATAACATAGAGCCACATTTATGAAATCATTCATAAGTTAGCTGAAAAATTAAAAAAATACCCCATGCACACATGGTGCATGTTTTATTTGTTCCCAGGTAATTGGTTTTATTTAAATGAAAGTCCTGACCCACTCTAATCATCCTAATTAATGACTTTGGCGAATTCGGCGACAAAATACAATAATAGCTTAAACAAAAGAATTTTTTTCAACACACTGTGGAAAGGAAATTACCACAGGCAAAAAATCAACCTTATTTTATAGTTCCAGTCGAAACATATTCAAATTTCCCTATTTAAATATGGTATATACCAGCAATGCCGATAAATAAGCTATTCCGAACATGTATATAAATTGTATGGCTGGATATTTCCAGCTTCGTGTTTCACGTTTCACCACAGCCAGGGTACTCATACATTGCATAGCGAAAACATAAAATATCAATAAAGACAATCCTACAGCCAGGGTATATACCGGAGTGCCATCTTCCCTGCGGGCGATTTGCATTTTTTCCCTTAGGGTAGTTTTTCCCGCATCCGAATCGCCTACACTATATAATGTAGCCATTGTGCCTACAAATACTTCCCTGGCAGCAAATGATGTAATCAATGCAATGCCTATTTTCCAGTCGTAACCCAGTGGACGGATAATATGCTCAAACCCCCTTCCCATCATCCCGGCAAAGGAATGCTCCAGTTTTGCAGCAGCATGGTCTTTTTCCAGTTCCTTCGCTTGTTCAGGGTGCAGTTGCACAAGGGCGGCATATTTTGTTTCTACCTCCTTCATGGCATCAGGTGGGCCGAAAGCAGCCAAAGCCCACAGTATAAGAGAAAGTATTATAATTACCTTTCCTACATCCCTGATAAAAATTTTCCCTTTCTCAATCATAGTGATGCCTACATTCTTCCATCTGGGAGCCCTGTAAACCGGTAGCTCCATTAGGAAGAAAGTCCGCTCCCTGGTCTTAATGATTAAATTCATCACTTTAGCCACTATAAGTGCCATAAAGAAACCCAATAGGTACAAGCCCATCAGCACCAATCCCTGCAGGTTGAAAAAACCAAGTATCGACCTGTCGGGTATAACCAAAGCAATAAGCATTGTATAAACCGGCAACCTGGCTGAACAGCTCATCAATGGGGTTACCATAATGGTTATCAGCCTCTCTTTTCGGTTTTGGATAGTCCGGGCCGACATAATAGCTGGTACCGCACAGGCCATACCACTTATTAATGGCATTACAGACCTTCCATTTAACCCTGCTGTACGCATTACCCTATCGGTAAGGAAACTTATCCTGGCCATATAACCACTATCCTCAAGAATGGTTATCAGCCCGAACAATATCATTATCTGTGGGACAAATACTGCAATACCGCTTATACCAGCCAATACCCCATTTACCAATAAGTCTCTTACCATACTGGCCGGCATTACTGAGTTGAGTAAATTGCCCAGCATAGCAAACCCATGTTCTATCCAATCCATAGGATACCTTGCCAACCAAAATATGCTTTGGAATAACAGGAATAAAACTGCCAACAAAATTAGATTACCATAAAACGGGTTCAGCAATACCTTATCTATCCGCTCACTGGCTACCCGTTTCATCATGGGGCTCTCAGTCACCACGCATTGTTGCATGATAATGTCAATACGCCTGTACCGCCTCATAATTTCCTCCGCCTGAACCTTAGATTTTTGGAAACCAACTTCACCCAGCAGCGCCGCAAGCCTTATCCGTTGGGCTGCATTAATATATTTAAGCCCCGAATAGTTACAAGCCAGGTGCAGGGCAGCATAATCACTATCCAACTCACCTATTTCACGCACTTCCTTAAGCCAGGGCCCGGTGATAGATGGTATATCAATAAAATCATTCCCATAAACCTGTTTAGACTTATAGGTATCATGTATTACTTTCCTCAACTGGGTAATGCCTTTATTCCTGCGTGGGTTCACCGGTATTACCGGCACACCCGACAAACGCTCTAATCCAGGGGCATCAATGGTTATTCCTTTTTGACGGGCAATATCCATCATCGTCAATACAATAATTACCGGAATCCGAAGGTCAGTAATCTGGGTGCAGAATAAAAGATTGCGTTTAAGGTTCGAAGCGTCGGCTATAATAATAATAAGGTCAGGACGGTCAGCGTTTTTTTGATTCAGTAATACCTCATAGGTAACCTGCTCATCTGCACTTTTAGGGTATAGGCTATAAGTACCAGGCAGGTCAATAATACTTGCTGTTAAAGAATCAGATATTTTGGCAATACCTGTTTTCTTATCTACAGTTACCCCCGCAAAATTGCCTACTTTCTGGTTAAGGCCTGTAAGGGCATTAAATAGCGAACTCTTACCACTATTCGGGTTTCCTACCAGAGCTATTGTATAAGCGCGCATCATGAACCGCCAAAGTTACTATTTGCATGCTTGCCTATATAGTTGTTTGGCAATTTTAAAGAAGAATTTCCTGATTATATAAACGCATAAGATTAGGAAACCTAATTGTTTGCATAATTTGCACGCCCAACACAATGAAAATTTGGAAAACTGAAAATATTTTTAAAAAATACCCAACCATTTATAAAATGTCGCTGTCTATCTTGATTAGTTGAGGGAACAAAAAATCAAAAATTTTTGCACTCTTGAAAAATGTTTTTATATTTACTATCAAATTCCATTTTGAAATGAAAAAATCATTCCTCTTTTTAGCCTTTGTACTATTACAGGTTATAGGTTTAAGTAGTTATGCCCAGACCACTGGTCCATACTCTTACGAGTGCTATATTACCAAAACTTTGGGAACCGCAGCTGGTTTTGCCCAGGTAAGTGAAACCCACGACCATAATGTACATAACCTTATATGCAGAGATGCAGGTACTACCAGGGGCGTTTGGGCTACAGTACCAGCTACCGATAATATTACAGGTACATCATTGGTAATCTCCCGTGATATCGAAACTTATGTAGTTAACGAAATTGCTGCAAACCGCAGGACAGGCGAGTACACTTTCCCTGGCACTAATGTAACAGTAAAATGGAAAGGCAGCAACCAATACAATTACAAATTGCGTATTACAAGGCCATAATATTTTCTTACAACCATATACAAACCGCATCTATTATTTAGGTGCGGTTTTTTTGTGTGCCTATTCCAATGAAAATGGTGCTTAGCCATATACTTTCAATAACACCACTTCATTTCCGCTAAATAGCCTATATCTGCCCTAAAAGTCTAGGAAAATGAAGCTTTTCCAGCAAAAACAAGAGCCATTTATTCAAAATGCCCAAAACATTCATTATTTTACACAAAAACATTTGTTTTAGGCTACTATTTTGTTAAGAACCCAACCCTTTTCAAAATAAAACAGTCTATAGTGTATGTTTAGTATTAATAACCAATATACTTGTCTATAGCTTTGGCATATACCGTACCGAGCCATGCCACAGAGTTGGAGCAACTCATCCAGGGGTGCATACGCAATGAGCGTGGCGCACAGGAGAAGCTATACCACTTATTCTATCCAAGAATGATGGGTGTGGTGAAAAGGTACATAGCACATGAAGAGCAGGCAGAGGAAGTATTAAACAATGGTTATTTAAGGGCGTTCCAAAAAATTAAGCAATTTAATTTCCAGGGCTCTTTCGAAGGTTGGTTAAGGAAAATAGTCTTCCACGCTGTGGCCGATTATGTGAAACAAAATACAAAATATTCAAATCAGATATTATTAGTTGATAAAGAACAGTTTGTAGAGAAAGACCACGCCGACAAAATGTATTATGACCAACTTGTAGAATTGGTGCAACAATTACCAGATGCTACAAGAACAGTATTTAATATGTATGTGATGGAAGGTTTTAATCATAGAGAAATAGGCAGCATGCTAGGCATAAGTGAAGGCACAAGTAAGTGGCATCTGTCGGAAGGAAGAAAAGTATTAAAAGAAAAAATTGAAAAATTGGAGCTGCATTGGAACATGTAGTTCAACCTGGCCTTAAAATTGTTGTTGTTGTTAAGTATTGAGTATCGTATTTCTAAAATAAAAAATTTATCCAAATGGATAAAAATTTCGTAAACGTCGATGACCTGGTGAGGCAGCGACTATCAGGTGGAGAAGAAAAGGAGCGGGCGGGAGCCTGGATGCGCATGAGCGAATTGCTGGAACAGGAAGAAAAATCCCGTCCGGTTGGTTTGTATTGGCGCCGAATGTTTGGAGCCTTAGGGGTTTTATTCCTGATCACGTCAGTAACCGTGGCTGGGTATAAAATGTCTAGTCTCCATAATGGCAACTCATCCAGCTACATGCCATTGATTGCAGCCAATAATGTGGCTAAATCAAATGGCAGTGATGCTGTAAATGAAAATAGCCCAGCCTCAAAAACAGAGAATATAGCCAATAATGATTCAAAGGTTTCGCTCACCACTACCCCAGAATCTGCTGTTGCTAGCAATACAACTTCAACTAACCATACTTCACACAATACCAATTCAACTAATTCTACATCCAACAATATTTCTTCAACTAATACTAGTTCTAATAAAACCACTTCAGCAAAATCAATATCTACCGAAAGCAAAACAGCTTCAATAGCTCATTCAACTGCAAACAATACAATTCATCAATTAACTACTAATACCAATACTACAGAAGTAAAAACAGCTAGCACAAATAATCATACTTCGACGAAACCAGCTTTAAATAATGATGGTAACACAACTTCATCTGAAGCAAAAACAGCTAGCACCAATAATCATAAAACAACTAAACCATCTTTAAATAATGATGGTAACGCAACTTCGTCTGAAGTAAAAACAGCAAGCACAAATAATCATGTAGCAACGAAACCAGCCTTAAATAATGATGGTAAGGCCACTTCATCTGATGTAAAAACAGGTGTAGGTAGCAGCCATAATAACAAATCAGAAAATCTTATAGCTACTAACCAAACTTCAAAGAATAAGTCCGACAAGGGAACAAAATCAATTGCTGCCAAATCAGGTACTACTTCATCAATTGGTGCATTAAATTCATCAGTTAATAATAATACAGTTAATACCTCTTTACCTAGCACTAATCAGGTAAATAATACTATTGACGCTACTAAACCTGTAAATTCAAACGTAGGCATATCAAAAACTACCGATAACAATGAAGTTAAGACTACCACAGGTACTAGTGATAATTCACAGGTAGCTTCAGCGAACAATAAGGAAACACAACCTAGTACCGACAATAAGACTAACAATAACAAAACTGGCAATGAGCCAATAGCAGCCAATAATAATGCTGAAAAAGGTCATGGCCATAGGTCAAACCATAGCTCAAATACCCACCATACTACATCTGTTACCACAGGTACAAATCAAAATACCGACAATAAGGTTGCTAAAGCTAATCAACCATCAGGTAATGAAAGTTCTATTGCCTCAACTAATGGTGATAACAAAACTGCAATAGCAAAAAACAATAGCGAACCAGTTAAGAAATCTAATAGGCATCATACCAACGCTATCAATAATAACAAGCAAACTATTGCCAACAAAAACACCTCTCAACCTAAGGCTGAAAAATCAACTACTGCTAGCAAGAATGGAGATAAGGTTGCTAAGACTAATAATAAAGCAACTCAAAATCAGGTAGCAAATAATGACACTAAAACATCAGCTAATAATGATGGTTCAGTAGCTACTACCAACAAGGCTACTAATACAGCTCATCATACTAGTAAGCATATTGCATCTACTGCAAGCAATACTTCAGTAAATAACAATGAGCAAATTACTGCTGACACAAAAAATAGTGTTGCTAAAACTACTGCTGACGCTCAAAACAATATTGCTAAAAACACCCCTAGCCACCAAAGGACTAATCGCCGCAATACCGCTGACATCAAAAAGATGAATCAACTGGCTTTGGCAGCTAATAATGGCGGGCCTAATGGTAATAGTGCCAAAGTAGCTACTATTGCAAACAATGGCCTCCCTACCGGTGGTGGCAATCAGAAAAACAACACTTCAATAGCTAAAACTAATAACACTGCAGATAATGGCACTATAGCTAAGAATGACCCAAAAACTACTACAGCCAACAAGCAAGGTGCTAAAGGTGGAAGTGCTACAGGTACTACTAATACTGATGTTGCAAATAACAGTACTCAAAAGCATATTACCAGGGAAATGCAGGTAATAGTATTGAAACAGTCTAAGTTTAGGTCTGAACCTAATCAAAAAGACTTTAAGTTCGATACCATCTCTAATGAAAAGATTATAGAGTATGCCAATAATGAAGAAAACAGCAGTACTGAAACTAGCACTGCTGGCAAAAACTCTTATGCCGCAAAATCAGGCAATAAAAATGCGTTTGGCCAAACTAAAAATGTACTTGGAGCAGGCAGCAGTGCTGAAACCAAACAATCAAAAGATGGCTCATTAAAAGCTGGTGATAACGAAAGTGCACTTGATGCTGCAAAAAACATTAGCGCAGCATTCAATGATATTAAGTACAAAGTAGGTAATGCAATATTTGCACCTGGTATCACTGCTGGTATCAATGGTACTTTCTTTGGCCCTAATAGCTTTAAAGGATTCCAGTTTGGTATTACCGGCAAGTTCATTTTTGGTGAGGACATATCAATTATGGGTGAATTGAAATACTTCAACAGGTCTAACAATGACTTCTCAATGACCGATAATTTCTATAGGTACACCCAAAATCAGGGTAGTACCACTTTTAGCAAGGAGCAGGTAAGCAATACTTATAGTTTCTCTACATTACACAGCTTTGAGGTGCCTATATCAGTTCGCTACATGGTAGGAAATTTCGATTTCTTTGGTGGATTCAATATTATCTACAATCTTGGAATCAATATAGATGCAGCACCTCCAATAGTTGCCAACCCTGTACCAGGCATATTCAGCCAAATAGGCAATGACAGCAAACCAGCATTGGCAGTAAGTGATTTCGATTCTAAATTCGGCCTTGGTTATTTATTTGGTTTCTCTTACCAGTTATCTCCTAACCTTGCCCTTGATATCCGTAATGTACAGACATTCTGGAATAGTGGCGGTGGATCAGGTGCTAAGTACGTGTCAGACCAATTATATAAGAGCCCTTCCCTACAGCTATCTTTAAGCTATCGTTTGGGAGGCAGGAATATAAAAGATTAGTATTTTACATAAAGAGCGTGTACATTGATTATTCTTAATTGTTGTACAGAAATAAAACCTAAAAGTGTGCGCTTTTAGGTTTTTCTTTTTTAGGTAAAGACCCATCAATCATATCCAACAAGTAGACAAACCACTACATTTAAATGCTTAATAACAGACGAATAGCCCAATATTCTTGATGATGCTATTTCCCCCATTATACTGTAGCATTGTGTGTTTGGGAAGGGGGCAGGGGCAATGTCACTAAGTTAAGGATTTTGAAAGTTTTTTAAGATATCGTTATTTGTTTGATTTATTAGCCCGAAGGGCTAAAATGTGAATAGCCCCCGGTGTAAACCGGGGGTATATGAAGCAAATATTTAATGAACCCCAAAAGGGGTTCAATGTGAAATTAAATAATTATTACCCTTGAAAATCCTTACCTTAGTGACATTGGGGCAAGGGGATGTAATCCAATGCATGTAAATGGATGTTCTATTACGTACAGCCAATTGTTTCATTCCACCTTAAATTTTGTCGATAGATTGAGTAGCCCCGGCCTTTAGGCCGGGGAATATGATTAATTTTAATTTGGCTTTAGCCAAAATCCTCGAATACATATAAGAAACAAACCCACAAACCGATAGATACATTCCTTATTTAACGGTCACCCCTACTCATTTTCATTCCCCATGGCATACCTTTTCATTTTCTCAGTAGTCTCAGCCCCTAGATAGTTTTCTATCCATTTTTCAATCAAATAAATGACAGGGGTCAACACAATTGCCATGGTGAACTTGTAGGAATAATTAACCAGGCATATGGCTATAACCTTTTGGTAAGACCAGCCCTGGCCCAATTTAAAAGCAATAAACAACACCACAAAACTATCTACCAACTGCGAAATAACGGTGCTACCAGTAGCCCTAAGCCAAACCCATTTCTCACCCGTCACCTTCTTTATTTTATGAAAAACCCATACATCAAGCAACTGGCTCACCAAAAATGCAATCATACTACCCATGATAATCCACATCCCCTGGCCAAAAACGCCATTAAATGCTGCCTGCATATCAGGTACCCCATTCGCCTGCTGGCTCGCTGTCCAGAATGACTGGTTTGGCGGCACCTTGATGGCGAGATAGAACATTACAAAAGCATACCCTATTAGCGAGATGGCGATATAGGATATCCTCTTTACCGCCTTTGGGCCAAAATACTCATTTACAATGTCGGTCATTATAAACTCCAGTGGCCATAATAAAACCCCACAAGTAAGTGTTAGGGTAAGGCCACTTTCGCCCAATAATGAAAAGGGCTTTGGTATTAGCCCGAATACCCGCTCCAGTGAAAACAATTTACCTCCTATACACTCGGCAATAAGTGCATTAGCAACAAAAAAAGATGTGAGTAGTATAAATAGCTTTGTAGGCTTATCATTTAAAATCTTGTGCAGCATATGCAAATTAAATATAAACAACCCATATCAGGTGCAATGGCAAAATACTATTCTTTTATGACAAGATAATATCTATACACTATTTAGCAATCTGCACAATAACAATGAGTTAAATACGAAATATTTGCTTGACATTTTTGGAGTTTACCATCCATTTTCATAAGTTTATTAGTAACTTTACTGATAGAAAGACCCAACAATGAATTTTACCAAATATGTATTACCTGTTGTGGTCGGCTCGGCGGCAGGTATGATTTTAATTAAAATGGGCGAATTGATGTTGGGTAAAATGTATACCTTACCTGAGGTGACTGATTTGAACAATCTTGTACCCTTGAAAGCAGCCATTATGGCTTTGCCTGTAAGTGCATTTGCCCTTCTATTGGTCAATTATATTATTGCTTCTTTGGTTAGTGGCATTGCCTCTACACTGGTAATAAAAAGAGAAAGCGGTGTACCT
>CANGSR010000055.1 GCA_947456055.1 Chitinophagaceae bacterium | reverse complement strand
TGAAAGATAAAGGTTTCAGTACTAATGTGGGTGATGAGGGTGGTTTTGCACCCAATATCCAGAGCAATGAAGAAGCTATTGAAATAGTATTGAAAGCTATTGAGAAAGCAGGTTACAAGCCAGGTACCCAGGTGAGCATTGCCATGGATGCCGCTATAAGCGAACTTTGGGTTGAAAAAGAAAAAAAATACCATTTCCACAAGAGCGATGGCCGCAAAATAAGCAGCGACGAAATGGTGGAATACTGGGTGGATTGGTGCAAAAAATACCCAATCATAAGTATTGAGGACGGAATGGCTGAAGATGATTGGAAAGGATGGAAAAAACTTACTGATGCTTTGGGGAATAAAATACAACTGGTAGGCGACGACCTGTTTGTAACCAATGTAAAACGTCTGGAAAAAGGCTTTAAGGAAGGTGTTGCAAATGCTCTTCTGGTAAAAGTAAACCAGATAGGTACACTTAGCGAAACTATGGATGCCGTTACAATGGCGCAGTATAACCGCTACAATACCATTATGAGTCACCGCAGTGGTGAAACTGAAGATTGTACTATTGCAGACCTTGCAGTTGCATTAAATTGCGGCCAGATAAAAACCGGTTCAGCAAGCCGTAGCGACCGTATGGCTAAATACAATCAGCTAATACGCATAGAAGAGGAATTGCAAGGTAAAGCATTCTACCCTGGCAAATCACTTCGTTTTGGTAAGTAATAATATTTAACTGGTATTAGCTCAATACAATATGAAGCCGCTGCTCAAAATCATTACTAATAAATATTTCATAACAGGATTGGCTTTTGTAGCCTGGACTGTCTTTTTTGACCAGAACGACTGGATGTCGCTGCGTCAAAGACAGAAAGAGCTTAACAGCCTGAAAGGAGATGTAGCCTACCTAAATAGTGAAATTAGTAAGATGCAAAAAGAAAAGGAAGATCTGCAACATAATCCGGCAAAGCTGGAACAATATGCCAGGGAAAACTTCAGGATGCGTCACCAGAATGAGGATGTGTATGTGGTGGATGAAAGTATTGATAAAACAGCTAACACAAAATAACCAGGATAAAACGAAACCCTCCATCATCGGAGGGTTTTGTTTTATGCGTTGAAATATAGGTAGCAACTATTTCAATTAGTAGATAGTGTATTCTATTTTGCATACCCTACTGCTTTTTCCCAAAAGCCTTATGTGTATAGGTACCATCAATTCCTCCAGATGGATCAGTTCCATACTTTAATATTAGGGTATCATGACTAAAATGGCCAATTCCGCCATAAGATACCGGATAGTTATCATTGGTAAAAGAGAAAATCCCAGATGTACCACTAACACTGATATTAGATGAGGAACAAATTAAACACCTCACAATAGTATCAAAATGCATACTATCATTACCCGCAGGGCAAACATTTATATTAAAGTGACTTACTGAGGTATCATACCAGCCACGGGTTAAATCATGTTTAAAAGCGATCAGAGTATCCGTCATATAATACTTCCCTGCAAAAGCCGACGTGGTATAGGTGCAGCTGGTACTAATTTCGGCAGCCGGATTATAATTTAGCGCTTGGGGGTCCATACACCCGGAAACAATAATCTTACTACCAGTACTTGTGTCACTTTTATGCTGACAAGCGGCAAACAAAATTAAATCTAATAGTAAACAGGCTATCAAGAGGTGCTTGATTGATTTTGCTTGATTTTTCATTTCTAGGTGGTTTTTATATTTAGACGAGTTAATAGATCATTATTTTAGAACACGTTACGGATAATTATTTTAATATTTCAAATTACTATTCTCATTTTATTATGTAATCACATTATTGCCTCTTACCCACAGCCCTGTGCCTATAGCTACCAGTATACCCATAGGAAGTAGTGGTACCGTATTGAAAATACAATGTATCATTCTGGAAATACCCAGATCCTCCATAATCAACAGAGGTACCACCATTGTTAAAACTGAAATAACCATTATCACTACTTACTACAATGTTTTTTGAAGCACAATAAGGACAACGGATTAGCGTATCAAAATACATGCTGTCATTACATACCACGCTACAGTTGATATAATAATGACTATAAATAGTATCATACCAGCAATGTGTATAATCACGCTTATAATAAATTTCAGTATCAGCCATATAATACCTACCAGCATAACCTGATATGGCATAGCTGCAAGGTGCTGATACATCTGCTTTTGAATTATAATTCAATGCTTTTGGGTCTTTACAACCTGTAACAAGATTCTTGTTATTACTACGTTTGCAGGCTGCAAAAAACATAAAAGCACATACTATAACAAGTATGAATTTCAGATTCTGGTGATTATTAAACCTGTTCATTTTAAGGCGTTTAATTAATAAGACGTAGAAAACAGGAAAAATGTTAGACTGGAATTTAGATATTTTTTTAACGAAATAATAATTATTTCATATAAATTATACACTACAAGCTAATAGTCCAATCACTTCTAGCACTTCTCCCGTATATTTACACAACGAAATCACTTTATGAGGACAGCAATTATATTACTATTTTGCCTTTCTATCTGTAACCATGTAATTGGACAGGGGATCAAATACCAGGATACAACCACCAGGAAACCAATAGTGAACCCAATTAATTTTTACAACACCACCCTATCCTACCAAAATAATATACCGCAAGACTTATACAGTAAACACCTACCCTTCTTTTGCAGGCAGGAAATAAAGCTGCAAAAAGCAAATATCCCTCTAAAATTCAGATTAGGAGGCATGGATGATTGCAATAGACTGGAACAAAAACCTGGCTATAGATAACTACTTGATGCCTAATTGCTGTAGGAACTGCGCAGGAACAGGCATCCCATTCCTTCTCATTTTATCTACAAGGGCAATAGCCTTTTCACGTTGATTGGTTTGGAAATAAAGCAGCATCAAGTTATTATTTGCTTTATCGTCGTATTTATTCCTTTCGAGGTAAGATTCCAAATATTTTATTGCATTAACAAAATCGTTTTTCTCCATAGCTACCCTGGCTAATAGAAAATCGCATAAAATATAATCCGAAATCTGTTTTTCCATCAAAAGGTAAGGTTCTGATGCCTTTACCGAATCTTCATTTTGAAGCATTTGCCCCATATAAAAATTCAGGTACTTTTCCTTTGGGTTGAGCTTATAAGCATACCTCATCAGGTCATACGATTTTTTCAAGTCAGCCTTATCGGTAAGCCTTGCAGCATACATCATCACTGCATATGCCGAGTGTGGCGAAGTCTCCTTAGCTTGGGTCCAAAAGGAAATAGGATCCTTAAAATGCTGTTGGTGTGTGTAATTAATCACACTACAGGCAATAGCAAGGTATATCCCCCCTGTAAAAAGTAGCTTATCAGTAAGCCGATTAACAACCAATGCGGTTTGGGATAAAGCCAACATCATACCCATCAATGGCAAATAAAGACGGTGCTCGAAGGTCTGCTCATTAAGCGAATGTGGTATCAACAATATGGGCAATAAGAACAGGATAAATATACCTAATCCAGCAACTATATACCGCCAATCAGGATTACGGTTGAAGTAAATAAGGGCTATCAAAATAACTAATGCAATTGCACCGTAGATATTAGTTGTATCCTCAAGGATTGGAAATACACTCAAATTAAAAGGTAAAAATATCTTACCCAGATATTGGATTACCAACGGCAGGCGGTGGATAAAATCCAATACTACCTGCCCCAAATCGAAAGGAACAGGCTTCAAAGTAGCCATTGACCTGGCAATATACCAAAGCAAAAAGCAACCTGCCATAACCCCATATTGCACCAGCATCCGGGATTCCTTCCAGTTACGTTTCAGAACTACTACTAATAAAATAAAGGCCGTAGGGGCGATAAATACCGCTGTTTCCTTAGTAAAGAAGGCCAACACAAGAAACCCAATAGAAAGCCAAAGCCATTTGGAAACCCCTGTGGTAACCCAATTGATACAAAAAATAAGATAGGAAAGGGTAAAAATTGCCAGGATAGTATCATTTCGTCCTGGTATCCAGGCTACTGCCTCGGTAAGAACAGGATGAACAGCAAAAAGAAGGCATAGTAAAAAAGCATGTAATTCCTTAACCTCCAATAATCGGAACAACTTGAATAAGAGCAATACCGAAGTAAGGTGGAATAGTATATTAGCTATATGGTAACTAGCTATGTTCTGCCCCTCACCACTAAACAAGTAGTTGAGTATCATTGAATCCAGGAACAGAGGCCTGTAATACTGGTCTTTGGTGGCATCAAATACCCCCCTGCCGAATGACACAACCAGATTGTGCAGGTCCTGGTTATAAGCCTGAAATTCTTTGATGAATATAGAATCATCAAGTTCGGTAAAGGTAAAAAATATGGAAGGCGAGTAAAGAACAATAACTGCCAAAGCCAACCACAGTATAGGGTTACCAATGGTAAAGCTGCCAGGTTGCGCTATTACCCTGGCAGTCTTTTCCTGTGATACTTTACCTGTAATCTGCCCTTTGGGCTGCGTATTATTTTTACTACTCACTTATGCTGAAATCTATTAGCCCAAATGTATAAAATTATACACAATCCGGTACTACAGGTTTTTATACTAAAACAGGTTTTATCTCTAAATTAATGAGATGTAACATCATTATGCGTTCCATGCTCATCCAGCAAATATTTTGCCTTATTTACATCAGCTACACTACCATGTGCAATAACAAGGTATTTACCTGCCACTAGGGCATCGTGGTATTTTTTAGCATTTTCATCACGCACACCCACTGTAGCCAGTGCAGATGCAATACCACCACCTATCAAGCCAAGGTCGAAGCCCGCAATAGCACCCACAAGGGCTCCCGCACCAAAAAGGAAACCTACCCCTGGTATAGCAAATACCCCTACACCAGTTAGCACACCTAATGTGGTACCAATTACAGTGCCTGCACCTATACCGCCAGATTTGATTGGACTTTTAGGAATTACATGGCCTTTTTCATCCACTACTTCTTCCTGCTCTGTAAGCCCCATAATGGATAGATGGGTAACAGGATAACCTGATTCTTTCAATTTTTGTACTGCCTCAACAGCCAGGTCATGATTGTCATAAATGCCTATAGTAGCGTTCATAAAGTAATATTTAGGATGCAAAATTACAACATAAACCGCTCATATTCAAGTATGAAATTGCCATATATAAATTAGTCATCCATGAATATTTCACCATCTGTACCTAACCTAATCACCCAGTCGTCAATCAATTCCCTTATCACTGATATTACTACCGGTTTTTCATTTTCAGGGTATAATTTTACTACTTCCTCAAAAACAAGTACACTACCCTGTTTCAATTGGGCTACTATGTCGTCCTTTATTTTCCGTGGGTCCAGACATTTTTCCAACTTCGCACGGCACACATCGCAGTGTCCACAATCTTTCTGGGGCCGCTCACCAAAATAGGCCAGTAATTGCCTTTCCCTGCAAACGGATGAATTTTGAAGAAAACCTATTATAGCCTCAGTTCGCACCTCATGCCGCTTCCTGAGGATATTTATCCGGTTGAGGTCAATATTCAAATACCGGCTATCTACCCTATAATGATGGAAAAACAATTGGGGTCCCTCTCCAGGCTTATTATATTCCAGTATCTCCATATTATCCAGCCTATCCAGGATGGGTATCAACTCTTCCATTTTCATCTTAAGCTGCCTTGCTATTGCGCTCTCCCTTATATGGGTAGGATAATGGAAAATGGTATTGTACATTCTCAGCAAGCCAATAGTAACATAGCCCAAAGTTGGATTTACCCTTGCCAAATCATCCAGGGTATACCTGTCGGCAGTAAACATAATAGTCGCAGGATTATAAACCGACTCTGTAAGCGTCCATAAACCTTCCTGTTCCAGCAATTTAAGTGCATGGATGGCATGCGTGGGTATCAATGCGAACTTTTTACAAAAATCGGCCAGGTCGAAGGAATAATACTTATCGGGTTCGGCGCCTATTGGTATTTGCAGGTATTCCACCACCTTTTGGTATACCTGCCTCAGATAAGCCTCAGGTGGATATTGCAAGGCTATACTATCATAGAGCCGGCCGATATCACCAGTATTATACAGGGTAATAGCCTGCGATGGCAATCCATCCCTACCTGCCCTACCCGCTTCCTGGTACCATGCCTCCAGGTGCTCGGGAGCATCATAATGCAATACCATTCGTACATCAGGCTTATCTATACCCATACCAAAGGCCGTTGTGGCCACCATTATGGCTGCCTCATTGCTCATCCATTGCTGCTGTGCCTCTTCCCGCCTTTCCTTACTCATACCCGCATGGTAGGCCGCTGAACTCATTCCAAATTGCCCCAAAAACTTACTAGCAGTCTCCGTCTGTTTTCTGCTGCGGCAGTATACTATACTACAATCGGTATTAATATTATTAAGGGTATCAGCATTCTTATTCTCGCTATACCTTATATCATAAAAGATATTTTCACGGGCAAAGCTTTGTTTATAAACTACAGGGTCTTTCAGTTTTAGCTGTTTCAGGATATCGGCTCTTACATCGGTAGTGGCAGAAGCTGTCAATGCTAATACTGGTGATTTAGGATAAACCTCCCTTGCCCTTGCAATCTTTAGGTAACTGGGCCTGAAGTCGTGCCCCCACTGCGATATACAGTGGGCCTCATCAACCGCTATCAGGCTCACATCCATCTCCCTCATAAAGTCTTTGAACATGCGGGTTTGCAATCGTTCCGGTGAGATGTAGAGTAGTTTATATTCTCCCTGCTGGGCATTTTCCAGCAATTGTTTTAGTGCATGATAGCGCAGCCCCGAGTGCAGGCACTCTGCTGGTATGCCTATTTGTTTCAGTCTGTTTACCTGGTCCTGCATTAGGGCAATAAGTGGGGAAATAACCAGGCAAATACCCTCCATCATCATGGCCGGTACCTGGTAGCATACCGACTTACCCCCACCCGTAGGTAATAGGGCCAGGGTATCCCTGCCTTCCAGTATACTACCTATTATCTCCCTCTGGTAGGGCCTGAAGTGGTCGTAACCCCAGTATTGCTTTAATATTTGTTCGGGAGTGGGCAATAAATGAGATACGATTAAACACTTATGAAACTAAAAATAAAAACAATGGGAAAGAATTTAATTACCCGCTAATTAAGCCCTACCCTCGCAATTAAACAATGCTGTAGCCTAATTAGGAACCTAAAAATATTGCAAAAACTACATTTTGATAGAAATACGATTAATTATCCAGATAATGCCCCCTTAGTGAATAAACTACAATGGCATTAACTTCAACTGAGTAAATTATTCTATTTTTTCTATCAAGTCTCCTAGACCATTTACCTGTAAGATTGTATTTTAATGGTTCTGGTTTACCTATTCCTCGAAATGGACTAACACTAATATCTTTTAATATAGCGGTAATGCGCTTTTGCATAGCTATATCAGACCTCCAATATTGCAAATCAATTTTAGCTTCGGGTGCAAAAACTATTTCCATAAATCATCAAGCTCTTCAATACTAATTCTGGTACCCTTCCCCTCTTTTATTGCCTTTTCACCTTCAAGAATCTTATTGACAAAATCCTTATTGTATGGAGATTCCTTTGAAGGTGTTACTTCAAACTTTATATTAAGAGAATTCATAAATGCTTTAAGAGCATTTAGATTGTCGGAGCTTCCCGGATAAGCTACTATAATATCAGCTGTTTTCATACCATACAAAATTCATACATTTTCTTGAAATAGTCGCAAAAACCAATTTTAATTTAACGAAATTTCACCCTTTCCAATTACTATTAGAAACACCCTTCTTAACAATTTAAAACCCACCCAAACTCTTATCCACAAAAACAGGCTTCATACCATCCACCCACAATTGCTTTTTTAGATCTGGGTAGTTTTCCAGGTCGCTGACTGATGCTGTAGGCAACCATATGCAATCAGCAAAACGATTAGGAAGATTAAACCTTAAAGATGCAGAAATGCCTAGTTGCATAGGCGTGACCCCAATTAAAAATATTATAGCCGGCTTTAGCTTATCTTTTAGCTGGTGCCAGGCAATGGGTTGCTGGGGATTAAGTTTTATCAAATTGTAAAGGTCGGGGCTCAACTTACAAGCCTCAATCATTTTCTGCAACTGTATTTCATAGGCCTGCCCAGGGTCTGTGGCCAATATCAAAATTGACTTTGGCATCATGCCCAATAGCATTGGTGAAATATCATCCCAAAGCGCATCGTGCTGCGGTAAAATAACGTCCGACTTTATAATATTCATGTATTATTATATAAATAAATCAAAACCAAGAAACAGGCATATTCTCTATAAAAAACTCCTGAAAACCACCACTGATATGGGACAGTTTTTTTACACAAAAAATGTTGTTTCTTTGCAAAAATTTCAAGTCACAATATTAATTTAATTTGGGCATTATGAGTGTTTCTTCACTAGATATCAGCATTACAAAAGTAGAAAATAGCAGAATTGGCGATATTGACCCAGCCAATATCCAGTTTGGTAAATTTTATTCAGATCACATGCTGATAGCCCATTATGAAGATGGCGCATGGAAAACACCAGAAATTGTTCCTTTTAATAATATAGCATTCAGCCCTGCAACTACTTTCTTCCATTACGGACAGGCAATTTTCGAAGGTGTAAAGGCATACAAAGACCCTAATGGCAACCCATTGATTTTCCGCCCTCATGAAAACTGGAAACGTATGAACCGCTCGGCTGAGCGTATGGCGATGCCAGAAGTTCCGGAAGAATTATTCATTGAGGGTATGCGTACTCTGGTGGAACTAGATAGCGCATGGATACCAAGCTCACCTGAAACTTCATTATACATCCGCCCTTTCATGCTGGCTGTCGATGAGTTCATTGGTGTTCGCCCAGCTGAGAAATTCATGTTTATTATCATTACCAGCCCGGCTGGACCTTACTATAGCAATCCTGTATCTATCTATGTTCAGGACAAATATGTTCGTGCCTTCCCTGGTGGAATTGGCTTCACCAAGGCTGCCGGCAACTATGGTATGAGTATGTACCCAACAATGCAGATTAAGAAAATGGGCTATGACCAAATTTTATGGACTGATGGCTATACCCACAAAAACGTTCAGGAAATAGGCACCATGAACTTCTTCTGTGTAATAGGTGATACTGTTATTACCCCTGCCATTACCGAAGATACCATCCTTGCAGGTGTTACCCGTGATAGTGTGATTACCTTATTGAAAGAAAAAGGCATTAAGGTAGAAGAAAGGGATATCAATATAGACGAAATAGAAGCTGCACATAAAGCAGGCCAACTGAAAGAAGCCTTCGGTACTGGTACAGCAGCATCAATAGCGCCTATTTGCGCACTTACCTACCACGATGATAAAATGGAATTGCCAGACCTTTCGACCTGGGAAATTGCTAATTGGTTGAAAGCTGAATTAGCTGATATCCGCTATGGCAAAAAAGCAGATACCCACGGTTGGGTGCTGGCGGTGTAAGTTAAAAGGCAAAAGTCAAAAGTTAAAACAAACAATAGTTTAATTCAAAAGTTAAAAGTCAAAAGTTAAAACTAACAATCGTTTAATTTCTTAGATTATTATTCGGGTTGTGACTTAATAAAAAAATGATAGCATAATTAATAAAAACGTGGGTGCAGATATGAAACTACTAGTGTTATTTCTATTCCTCAGCTACACTACATTTAGTCAGGACTTTACATTTACCAATATTGATACTAAAACAGGGGCCTCTTTCAGGGGCCTTTCTGTTTTACCAAACGAGAAGAATGGAGTTGCCTGGTTGGGTGGCACCAAAGGCAATATCGGTTATACCCTTGATGGTGGTGCTACCTGGAATTTCACCCAAATAAAAGGCTATGAAAAATGCGATTTCCGGTCAATATATGCACTTAGCGAAAAAGCAGTGATTATTGCTAATGCAGGCACACCTGCCTATATCTTGTTTACCAATGATGGGGGTAAGAACTGGCAAAAAGTCTTTGAAAGCCATGATTCGGCAGTATTCTTTGATGGCATAACATTTTGGCCAAATAAAAAACTGAGCCTTGTTTCTTGCGATCCAGTAGATAATAAAAAATATTTATTTAGCCTGAAAATGAGGGGCCTTGTTTATGGCGACCCTATAAATGGCAAAATGTATTTAATTAGGCTTACAGTAGTCGGCAATTATAGAAATTGGTTCCAAAACGTTATTTGTACCAATGCTCCTAATAGCCCTTTACTCACAAAAGGGGAAGCCTCCTTTGCTGCCAGTGGCACAACAATAAGGCGAAATCACAAAAAAATAAAGATTGCAACAGGTGGCACTGTATCCCGAATTTGGACAGCATCACATAAACTTAATAATTGGCTGCCCCAGCCTACCCCTATACTTCCGGGCAATGAAACTACAGGCATTTTTTCCATGGCCTGGGCCAATAAAAAGAAGGGCATAATAGTAGGTGGCGATTATAAATTGGATACCCTGCGTAAAGACCATGTTTTCTATACTACAGATGGTGGCAAAACCTGGGCACCACCCACTCTACCCACCCGTGGCTATCGGGAATGTGTAGAATACATAAACAAAAATACCGCCATCACTACCGGCCCCACCGGAACCGACTTTACCATAGATGGCGGTAAAACCTGGCAACCTCTTAATGATGAAAAAGGCTTCCACGTAATCAAAAAAATCCCAGGTACACATAACCTTATTATGGCAGGGAGTAATGGTAAGGTGATGATTGTTAGGGAACAATAGAAATCAACAAATTAACGGGTAATGGCAGATGTCTCCCTTCAACCATCCACCAAAGCATCCTCTTCATTTTAATAATCCATGCATACATGCCATAGGTCCTGGCACATGAATCGATGGAGATTCCCTATGTAAAATACTACTAAAGTGTAATTGCGCACGTTTTTAATGACATGTAGTTTTGTTCTATTGTTTCACACACAAAATGCAAAAATCATTAAAAACATGAAAAGATTATTTTACTACATTTTATGCCTTCTGGTAATAAGTACTACTGCAAACGCACAATCAAATGAAAAAAAAGAAGTAACCAATAAGAAAACCAGAAAACCTGCTGGCTATATGGGGCTAATGGACGGGAATCTTTCTACCGGTTATATGAACAATAAGGATCACCATGTCTATTTTCCCGGACCCGGCTCGGAAGATAAAAACACAAATAGCTTTTATGTTCTAGCCCACTTCCAGGAAAGTTTATTGTGTAATTATTTCTGGGCTGATGAGTCTGACAAAAAAGTAAAGTGTGGGTTTCAGGAAACCCTTGATCTGGGATGCAGTTATAGCAATGAAGTCACATCAGGCAGTGCCTATTCCGAAAATACAAAAAAGAGTGGTTTTGGCTTCCTATTTGCCTATGAAGCAGGCCTGGCGGCAGTTTATAAGGTAAATAATACTATCGACGTCGGTTTTACCTATTACCCATTCATAATTTCGTCCTTCACGCCTTCTAACCATTATGCCAAATTGCGCCTTCGATACAGCAATTTCATGGGAGAATTTTCAGCATTTGGCAAGACTGGTATAGAATTTAAATACCTAAAAGCAACTGACACTGACGACCGGAGTACTAGCATCTATTACGGAATATCTTATTTCACTAATGGCGAAGACCACCAATACTGGAGCAAGCGAAATAATTTCATACACTTAAGCATAGGAATAATATTATAAATCAATGAATCAAGTGAAAATAAACTACTCCCTGGCTAAATGCCGGGGTTTGTTTATTCTTGCTATTCCAAAAACACATTTTAATTACCGGTTACAAAAGATGCGAATATTTAAGCAACCAACAAATCAATAACAATATAATTACCCCACAAAACTATGTACTGCAGGTATAAAATATAATTAATCCGTAAATTGTCTTAATTTTAGCACTCCGTTTCCCAAATAAAATTGCTTATATGAGACCTTTACTTTTTACAAAAATCTACCTGGCCTTTTCACTGATATTATTAACAACGCTATCCAATTATAATGCTATTGGACAAACGATAACTCCTGTTGCCGGTGGAATTGGGGATGGGTTAAACGCACTAACCTATGGCAGGCTAGTCGGACCAAAATCGGTAGTAGCTGACCGGCGGGGTAATATTTACATAATGGATAATGGCAATTTTAGAATTAGGAAAATTAGCCCTACAGGTGTTATTACCACTTACACAGGCTCTCAAAACAACTGCTGTACTATAGGTGGATTAGGCGGTCCTGCAAAATACGCTTCATATAGTAATATTAACTACGGTTTAATCGCTGATAGTATTGGAAATATCTATTTTACAACATATTATAGTGTATGCAAAATAGACACTTCTGGAATACTTAGCTTAGTAGCAGGAACCAGTGCATCATTTGGCGGTTTCTCTGGAGATGGAAGCCTGGCTACATTAGCAAATCTTAACCAAGCAGGAGGTATTACAATGGATCGGTCAGGGAATTTATACATAGCTGATTATCGCAACAATAGAATCAGACGGGTTAGTACTGCAGGTATCATTACTACTGTGGCAGGTGGTGGAGGTTCACTTGGAGATGGTGGCCTGGCAATCTCGGCTCAGTTAAATGGCCCAACTGATGTAGCTACCGATAATTCCGGTAATTTATACATCGCAGATAATAACAGGATTAGGAAAGTAAATAGTGCTGGGATAATTAGTACAATAGCTGGTAATGGCAGTGGAGGTTATACAGGCGATGGAGCTGCCGCTACATTGGCCACCATATATACAAGTTCCATCAGGCTTGATGCTACAGGTAATATTTATTTATCAGGTGGCAACTCAATCAGAAAAATAAATACATCAGGAATCATTTCAACAATAGCCGGCAGTTCATCTTCTGGGTATGGGGGAGATGGTGGACTTGCCGTCTCAGGATCATTTTACTCGATAGGGGGATTCCATTTCGATACATCTGGAAATATCCTTGTAAGTGATTACGGAAACAACCGAATTAGAAAAATAAACACTTCAGGTATTATTTCTACAATTGCAGGCAATAATTACCCTATTAGCGGATATTCAGAAAATACTAATTCTTATCTTGCTGTTTTTAGCACTGCAAAAAGTATAGTCACCGACCAAACTGGGAATTCCTTTGTAATTGATGGAAATAGAGTTAGGAAAATAAGTGCTACAGGCGGTGTTTCTCTCTATGCAGGAAACGGTATTATAGGTTATAGTGGTGATGGAGGGCCGGCAACTGCGGCCGAACTGGATGCCCCGACAGCCCTGGCCCTTGATAGATATGGAAATTTATATATTGCTGATAATGGTACAAACCATATTAGAAAGGTAAATACATCAGGTATTATTACAACTATTGCCGGTGGAGGTTCAGGTGGTCTTGGGGACGGTGGGCCTGCTACAGCAGCAGTAATTACAGCTTATGGTGTTGCCGTTGACACATCTGGTAATGTTTTCATAGCAGACGCTACAAATAACCGCATAAGGATGATAAATACCTCAGGCATTATTAGCACCTTCGCAGGTACTGGTGTTGGCACTACAAACGGGAATGGTGGCCCTGCTTCTGCGGCGGCTATTAATCAACCATTAAGTATCACCATTGATAAAAAGGGTAATATTTATACTGGTACGTATGATGGTATTAGAAAAATAAATGCTAACGGTATTATTTATTCCACATCACCAACTAGATCATATTTTTTAACTACTGATAAATTAGGAAATTTATATTACTCAACATCATACCAAATTCAAAAACTGGACACATTTGGATATACCTCACCTGTAGCTGGAAGGGGTGTTTTAGGCTATATGGGGGATTTTGGACCTGCCACCGCAGCAGAAATTAACTCCGCATCCGGAATTTCTATCGATACTGCCGGGTATCTCTACATAACCGACCAGACTAACGTAAGAAAGATTTGCTGTATGCCTAATTTTATTGACCGCCCACCTCTATTTACCAGTGGTTCCACAGCTACATTGAATGTATGTTCTGGGTCAACAGCCAATCCAATTAATTCTTTACTGTCAATTACAGATGGCGATACAAGCAATTCCCTTTCCTGGACAATTTCTTCCGCACCTACCCATGGGAGCTTAAACGGATTCACCTATTCGTCAACATCAACCGGCGGCTTGATAACCCCATCAGGATTATCTTATACCCCTACCACCGGGTATTGGGGAGTTGATCATTTTACCATCCAAATATCAGACAATACTGATATTAATACCATTGTGGTTACGGTCAACATCAACGCATTACCCAATGCCGGCACCATTTTTGGTGCTTCTGCCCTTTGCACTGGTGCCACTACCACACTTACCGAATCAGTAACCGGAGGTATATGGAGCAGTAGCAATAGCACCTGTACAATAGGTTCGGCTGGATTAGTAAGCGCAATTTCATTGGGT
Organism: Chitinophagaceae bacterium; assembly: GCA_947456055.1. Taxonomy (GTDB): domain Bacteria; phylum Bacteroidota; class Bacteroidia; order Chitinophagales; family Chitinophagaceae; genus Nemorincola. Next base: position 3,593 of record CANGSR010000055.1, on the reverse strand, counting down.
ATTGACACTATTAAATATAGTGTTACCAATGCCTGTGGCACAACCGTTGCTACACATACTATTGCAATAAGTACCGGCCCTGGGCCAATTACAGGCACATTATCGGTTTGCGAAGGTGCAAATACGACCTTATCAAATTCGGTTAGCGGCGGTATTTGGACGAGCAGCAATATAAGCCTTGCCACCATTGGTACTGGTTCAGGAACAGCCACAGGGGTATCTTATGGGTATGCTGGCATAAGCTATACACTGGGTACAGGTTGTAGGGCAATTGCTACCCTTACCGTAAACCCGGCACCTAATGCTGGTACTATTACAGGTCTTAGCTCCCTGTGTGTTGGCACTACAAATAGTTTTACTGTTAGTGCTACTAGTGGCACTTGGAGTGCCACAAATGCCTCTGCTACAGTTTCAGGTTCTGGCCTCGTAACAGCCATCTCATCCGGCACCGATACCATTCAATACACTGTTTCCAATAGTTGCGGAACAGCTACCTCATCAAAAATATTAACCATAAATGCTTTGCCTACGGCAGGCACTATCATTGGCCCATCTGCCGTATGCGTTTCATCAACCATAACCCTTTCCAATTCTGCAGCTGGCGGTGTTTGGAGCAGTCCTGACCCCTATGTTAGTGTAAGTAGTAGTACCGGGCTTGTGGCTGGTATTGCCAATGGAACGGCAACTATCTCCTATACCATAGCTAATGCATGCGGAACAGCTTATGCCACAAAGGTTATCTCAGTTAGCCCGCTTCCATCCCCTGGTTCAATAACAGGTTCTACAACCCTTTGCACTGGCGGATCAACCACCCTTTCGGCAACCGTAAGCGGGGGTACATGGCAGAGTGGCAATACTTCAATAGCAACAATTGGCAGCACGGGTACAGTTACAGGCATTGCTGTAGGTTCGGTTTTTATCTCCTATACGGTTACAAATGGTTGCGGCAGTTCTACGGTCACCACTATTATCAACGACCTTCCAGCCAGTCCTATCACCCCTATTACAGGTGCTTCCTCCCTATGTTCGGGTACCACTACTACCCTTGCCGAGGCCACCACAGGCGGTTCATGGAGTAGTGCAAATACCGCAGTAGCAACTATCGGTTCACCTGGCATTGTAACCGGGGTATCAGGAGGCATTGCAGTCATAAGTTATACAGAAGCACTAGGATGCGGTGTATCTGTAGCAACATTCAATATCACTGTAAATACCACTCCTACAGCTGGAACTATATCAGGACCTGCAGCACTCTGTACAGGAAACAGTGCAATACTTTCCTCATATATTACAGGTGGCACATGGTTAAGTAGCAATTCTGCCGCCACAATTGGCATTACCGGATTTATTACCGCCGTATCCCCTGGTCTTGATACAATAACCTATACAGTTACCAATAGTTGCGGGTCGGCATCTACCACCAAAACACTAGGCATCTATCCTTCTCCCGTTCCCGGAACAATTACCGGCTCATCATCCCTTTGTGCCGGATCAAACATTACCCTTACCGATGCCGCTGCTGGTGGTATATGGACAAGCAGCGACAACTCAATCGCCACCATTGGCACCAGTGGCATAGTTACGGGTATTGCCGGTGGCAATGTCATAATATCCTATACTGTGTCAACTGCATGTGCTAGTGCCTCGGCTACAAAAAACATTACCGTAAATGCACCAAATGCTGGATTGATTACCGGAGTAACCAATATATGCGCAGGTGGCACCACAACTCTTAGTCCTACTATTAGTGGTGGCACTTGGCTCAGCTCCAATATTAGTGTTGCCACTATTGGCACCACAGGCACGGTAAATGCCATTGCCCCAGGTTCTACTATTATTTCCTATACGGTGGGCGGTGCTTGTGGCTCTGCCGTGGCAACCACCGTATTCACTGTAGGCACCTTACCGGTTATAGGCTCAATAAGTGGTTCCTCGTCTATATGCTCAGGCAGTTCCGCAACATTTACAAATTCCACACTGGGCGGGGTTTGGTCAAGTAGCAATCCATCGGTTGCCTCTGCTACAGGTGGCGGCCTTGTGAGCGGTATTAGCATAGGCACCTCTGTAATCTCCTATTCCATCACTGCAGGCTGTGGCACTTCGGTGGCTATCTTCCCTATAAGAATACTAACTACACCTACTACCGGAACTATATCAGGCAGTACCAGCCTCTGTGCAGGAACTAATACTACCCTTACCGTGGCTTCCACTGGCGGTATCTGGACAAGTAGCAATAATTCCATTGCCACAGCTAATTCTACTTCAGGAATTGTTACAGGTATCAGCGCAGGTTCGGCCACTATCTCTTATACAATCACCAATATTTGTGGAGCAGCAAATGCCACTTATAATGTGGGTATTCTCCCTGCACCTGATGCAGGCACTATTTCGGGGCTAACTATGGTATGCGTGGGTTCGTCTATTGCATTAACCAATGCCTCGGCCGGCGGGCTATGGTCCAGTGCCTCAACTGTTACTGCATCCATTGGTTCCCTTACAGGAGTTTGTTCAGGCTTAACCTCCGGTCCTGCGGTTATCCAATATTCTGTGACCAATAGCTGCGGGACTGCCACATCTACTAAAACAATCACCATAAATCCGCTCCCTGTTGCAGGCAGCATCTCTGGTCTGGCTACTGTTTGTGTTGGTGCTACCATCAGCTTAACTGATACCATTACAGGTGGCATCTGGCATAGCTCCAATAGTTTAATGGCAGGGGTCAGCAGTACCGGTGTAGTTAGTGGCCTAAGTACAGGAACTGTTATTATTGGCTATGACATAACTAATCTTTGTGGAACGGCTACTGCAACAAAAAGCATCTCTGTAATATCTACAAATGCTGGCACTATAACCGGCCTCACCACCCTATGTGCAGGGTCAAGTACAACCCTTACTGATGCCATAAGTGGTGGCACCTGGACTAGTAGTATAACAGGTGTTGCAACAATAGGCAGTACCGGAACCGTTAATGCTATATCTGGTGGCACAACCCTAATTTCTTATACCGTAACAAATGCCTGTGGCACTGCATCTGCAACCCAGATTTTCACCGTTTCTAATCTGCCTACAGTTTCTGCAATAACCGGCCCTACTGCAATTTGTAATAGTTCCTCTACCCTATTGACCGATGGTACTACAGGTGGTGTATGGAGTAGTACTAACCCATCTGTAGCCTCAATTGGCACTTCAGGATTGGTTACTGGTTTATCAGCAGGCACTACTACTATTAGCTACCTCATTACCGCAGGCTGTGGCAGTGTAGCTGCAACCTCCATTTTACGAGTTGAAACTACTCCAATTGCGGGCACAATAACAGGTACATCATCCGTATGCCGTGGAGCCAATGCTACCTTCACATCAAGTGTGGGGGGCGGCTTATGGTCAAGTAGTAATATTACCAAGGCAATAGTAACAGGTGGTATTGTTACCGGTATTGATACAGGCACCGCCATTATCTCCTATTCAGTTAGTAACAGCTGTGCTAGTATTTCAGCAACCTATACTACTAATATTATTACAACTCCTTATCCGGGCTTCATCTCAAGCACTACCAACATTTGCTCAGGTGCCACCTCTATGTTAACTGATACTGT
>CANGSR010000054.1 GCA_947456055.1 Chitinophagaceae bacterium | reverse complement strand
TTAAATCAAATTAGGTATGAAAAAATCAGAAGATTGCCCGTTTTGCGATAGTACAGCCTATTTAGAATGGAAAAACAAAGAAGTTCTATTCCGAAAGGAAGCCTTTTTTGTACAACAGTTTTATTACAAATGCAATTTGTGTAAGGAGGAGTATACCACCAATGACACAGATAATGCAACCTTATTACAAGTGCATAATCAATATAGGGCTAAGCATTCCATTCCCTTTGTGGAACAAATAATAAATATGAGGGAAAAATATGGATTACCGGCTTCTAAAATGAATGAAGTATTAGGGCTGGGAGCCAATAGCTATACTAATTTCGAAAAGGGTGATGTACCATCTGCCGCCATTGCTAATCTATTGTTGATAGCCGAAAACCCTGTAGAATTTAAAAAAATGGTTTTGAGAAGTCATGATATATTTAGCAGTAATGCCTATCTCATCTTGTTGAATAAATTAGATACATTAATTAATAATGCAGCTCAAGATGTTCGATTAGCAAAAATTGACTACCTTAACGAACCTGTTTCGTTCAATGGATACCGAGTACCTAATTATTTGAAAACAGCCAATTTGGTTTGCCTATTGATAGATAAGTGTAAAAACGATTTTAATGACCGTATGAAGCTCAATAAGTTATTGTTTTATACCGATTTTCTGCATTATAAAAACAACCTAAGTTCCATCACCGGTTTATCATACCGTGCAATACAGCATGGACCAATACCCTCCTGTTACAGCAACTTGCTTACCTATCTGGAAGAAGAAAATTTCATCCAATCAACCTACCAAAAGAATAGTAATGGGGGTGCCGTGGAAATATTTACAGCTAATAATGGTTTTGACCCATCAGTATTTACTGAAAGTGAATTGGAAACCATTGGGCATATTTGTAAGTTATTCAAAAATACCTCATCATGGGAATTAAGGAACCAGAGCCATGAAGAAACCGGATGGCTGGATAACCAGCTAAATAGAAACCTGATTGATTTCCAACGATATGCTTTCGACTTGAAGTTGAATTAAGCCCCCTGTTATTTAAACTGCTTTAAATAGTAAGATATACCGGCTTCCTCTAGAATCATTTCTCCGCCCTGGCATTTTACCACTTTTATGGAGCGTGGGTTGTTGCCATCGCAATCTAGGGATTGGTCGGAGTTGTAGTTTTTAATATACCAACCTGGCACATTTATAGGATCCTTTCCGCCTATTATATACCCCAGTTTACCATCGGTTGATGGGCCTGTAATATAAAGTGACCTGATAACTATTGTATTGTCAATTGTCTTGCCTTCCTCTTTGGGTACTTTTTTATATACCGTCCAGTGTCCTATCATTATATCTATATTGTCTACAGGCAATACCTTGGTATTGGTATCCAGCACAATTATTTTGGCGGTATCTGATAGGTCTACCCCGAAAACATAAATGCCTTTGGCATCTGTAAGTGTAAAACTAGTCGGCTTTTTAGAAGTTATCCTGAAGCGGGCAGTACCAAAATCCAACAGGCTATCATCACTAATGGTATAGGGCCCATTGTAGATAAAGCCATTGAGATAATGGTAAGAAAAAGAGTCCTTGCGTAAAAAGGAGATAAACAAAGTATCTGAAAAAGGCACTACAGTTGAATCAAGGTTCATGCGCTTCACCTCTTTCCAGCGGCTTACAGGCATACTTTTCAGTTTCTGCTTATTGGTGCAAAACGCTACAGTAGGTATCAATAATAGCAATAGAAAAAGTACCTTTCTCATCTTTGGGTTAAAATTACACTAATCCTAAAAGGTAAAACAGAAAAAGCGTATAAATTATTTTACCCGACTGTGTTAATATTTTCGGTTAATTGCCAGAGATGGTTTTCGAGGAAGTTTGAATCAGCCAGACTTATTGTAATCCAAATATTTTGTAGATAGAACACACCAATTTAGATCGGATATAGTTTATCATTATTTAATGGCCAGTGCTATTATTGTTCCACCAAAATAAGCCTTGAATCTGATACATTTTGATGCAAAATCATCTCCTTCCACCACCCCTATTACCCCATATTTCTACCCTTTTGTTATACACATTCTGTGAATTACTTAAACCCCCAAAGACAGGTGTTTATAGTATTTTCGTAACAGAAGTAAATGAAGGAGTATGGATATTGAACAACTGATACCACATGTAGAAGCGCTGATATTTGCCAGCGAAAGGCCGCTTACCCAAATTGAAATGACCGAGGCGTTGGGTCAGGCTCTAGATACTGCTATTGAATCAGCACGCATTGCTACTTGTCTTGATGCCATTCGTGAAAAATACGATACCGATTATTTCCCATTCGGACTAAGGGAAATAGGTGGTGGTTACCAGTTCCTTACTAAAAAAGCTTTCCACAAAACAGTATTACAGCTTAATGGCGAAAAGCACATTAAAAAATTGTCTTCTGCTGCTATGGAGACCTTATCTATCATTGCCTACAAACAACCCATTACAAAAAGCGAAATTGAATATATACGTGGCGTAAGTGCTGATTACAGTATCCAGAAATTGCTTGAAAAAGAACTAATTGTTATCTCTGGCCGCAACGAAGAAATGGTGGGTAAACCATTAATCTACAATACTTCAAAGAGTTTCATGGATTATCTGGGTATCAATTCACCATCACAATTGCCCCAGCTAAAAGATATTACCGATATGCAGATAGTAATGCCTACCAGCAGTGCTGATGCTACACCGGATGATGCACGTGAATTAGTAATAGCCCCTGGCATACTGAAGAAAGCATCTTAATCTCCTTTGAAATGGTATTCCATTACCAATTCACAACCCGCCGTTCCATTCCTGGGACGGCTTTTTGTTGTTTAATGAAAGGGTATATGTTGCATTGTCCATTCCGAACATAATCCAAATGATTTTGTCTAAGGCCAAATTATATTTTATCATATTCCCCGGCCTAAAGGCTAGGGATACTGTATGAACCCTTAATGAATAGTTGATTCGATACCCATAGCTTCAATCTAATGAGGGATGTATCATGGTACAATTTTAATAGGTGGCTGGTACTCAGAAAGGTTATTGAGCTTTGTTCACCAACAATTAATGTGTTAAAATATGATTTTTTCTCTTTTTGGCTAATAAATGGGTTATAATTGCATGGTAATCATGGTTCCAAAGCCTATTTTACACTAAAATTTAATGAAAGCAATTTGTAATATCCTTATATTTATATGCTGAAATTGTTACTAACAACAAAGGCTTCATTTTTTTATTAAATTTTACTGTTGATGAATAATATTGCATAACCACAGCAATCAAAACAGGTGTTATAATGAGGGGTATCATAGTTTTGTTATTCACTTTATTGCCTTTTTCATCACTGGCCAGGCTACAAGGTCAGGCGAGGATAGATAGCTTGCTTAATGTATTACCTAAACTTGATGATGATACATCAAAGGTGCGATTGCTTGACGACCTCTCTAATTCCTATAAAACCATTAATCCTGCGGCAGGTATAAAATATGGCCAGGAGGCCCTAAACCTTGCCACCGAACTGGAATGGAAAAAAGGCATTGCTATGGCCTGCGATAAGCTAGGCAGCAATTACCAGTTTGTTTCTTCCTACCTCAAAGCCCTGGAATACGATTTCCGTGCATTGAAAATTTATGAAGAATTAAAAGACAAATATGGAATGGCCGAAGTGGAATCGAACATGGCTAATATCTTTTCGGTAAGCCGTGATTATACCAAGGGCCTTGAGTATAATAATATGGCACTCAAGTTTTTTGAGGAAACCCACAATAAGAAAAAGATAGCCACTACCCTGGGCAATATAGGCAATATATACCAGGTTACTAATAACTACTACAAAGCCCTGGAGTGTGACCTTAAGGCCCTGGACATCTTTATACAGATAGATGATAAGACAGGTGCAGCCCGCAACCTTGGGAATATAGGTAATATCTATTTATTGCAGCTTGACTATGAAAGTGCCTTGAATTATAATTTCAAGGCCCTGGCACTATTTGAGATGCTTGGAGAAAAAAATGGAGATGGTCTTATTTCCGGAAACATCGGGGAGATTTACCTGGCAATAGCTAAAGATACCATAAGAGAGATTACACCAAGTAACTACATCCCCAAGGATAAAAAGGCGAATCTGGCACTGGCTATACAACACCTTGAAAAAGGAATCGCCATTTGTAATGAAATACAGTTTCTTACTGGCTGTATGGAGTTTAATAGAGAACTATCAGATGCCTATTTACTAGGAGGGGAATATAAAAATTCACTTCTGGCATACAGACAATATACCAAGGTGAAAGATTCTGTTTTCTCGCAAGAGAATATGCAGAAGATAGCAATGACACAAGGAAAACATGATGCAGAAATAAATGAAAAGAAAATAGAAGTGCAACGCCTACAGTTGCTCACAGACAAGAAAAAAATGTACGTGGGGACGGGCATTCTGGTGATGTTGGTAGGTATTAGTATATGGCTAATTAATAGCTTTAGGGTAGTAGGAAAGAGTAAAAATGCGCTAGAAGAAAAAAACCGATTAATTGCCCTGGAAAAAGAATCTGCAGATATATTAAGACTAAGGGCAGAACGGTCGGAACACCAAAAGCAGCAATTTCTGGCTAATATGAGCCATGAGATACGCACACCTATGAATGCGGTAAATGGTATGACCGACCTGCTACTAGAGAAAAACCCCAGGCCCGACCAGGTAAATTACCTTCAGGTCATTTCAAAATCATCGGATATACTCTTGCATATCATCAATGACATACTGGATATATCAAAAATAGAGGTTGGTAAGCTGGATCTGGAGTGTATTGACTTTTCACTATCAGATACTATTAAACATGTTTGCGATACCCTTTCCTTTAGGGCTGAGGAGAAGGGACTGCAATTGGCTACATATATAAATAGTAATGTGAGCGATGTGGTAATGGGCGATTCATTCAGGCTAAACCAGATATTGCTAAACCTGGCTGGGAATGCTATCAAATTTACCGAAAAGGGTAGTGTAGCTATTAATGTAAGCCTGCTAACCAATATAGGCGGTGTTTATACATTGCAATTTGCAATTATTGATACAGGTATTGGTATTCCTGCAGATAAGCTTAGCAAGTTATTTGAAAGCTTTTCGCAGGTAAATAAATCTGATACCCGAAAATATGGAGGCACTGGACTTGGGCTTGCTATATCTAAACAATTAATTGAACTGCAAGGGGGAAAGATATGGGTTGAAAGTTCTGAAGGCAGAGGGGCTACTTTTTACTTCACACTTTCTTACCCGGTTGGGTCGCCAGAGAAATTACAACAAAGGATATTACAAGAGCAAACACCTGATGGGTCTATGCTGGAAGGGCTTCGCATATTGCTGGGTGAAGACAATGATTATAACAGGATGGTGGTGGTGGAGACCCTACAAAGCAGGGCTAAAATGACTATAGATGAAGCCCATACTGGCCGGGAAGTTATTAGGCTGCTGAATCAAAATGACTATGATGTGATATTGATGGATGTTCAAATGCCCACCCTCAATGGCTTGCAAACCACCCGCTATATAAGAGAACGATTACATCCTCCGAAGAAGAATATCCCTATTATAGGGCTGAGCGCAGGTATGCTCAAGTTTGAAATTGATATGATTTACATGAATGGTATGAACACCTATGTACCCAAACCATTCAAGGCTTGGCAACTGGTAGCTGCTATAGCAGAACAAACAGGAAGGAAAAACCAAATTGTAGAAAATAAAATAGACCAGCCTGTATCACCTACTAAAATAGTAGGTCAACATCATGACCTTACCTACCTTACCAATTTTTGTGAAGGTGATGAGGCACGAATGAAAAGATATATTAAGCTATTTATTGCAGCCGTGCCGGTTTTTAGTGATAAGGTAAATAAGGCATTGGCTGATGCCGATATGGCTGAACTTACCCTACAGGTGCATGCATTTAAACCTAAATGGATGATGATGGGTATGAAAACCAGTACAGAACTGGGCCACACTATAGAAAGAATGATACATGAAAACCAAAGCTCAGTACAAATTAGGGAGCGGCTTGATTTGCTTTTAGAACAAAATGCCCTATCTGCTAAGGAGCTGGGAGTAATGGTATAAATCAATAATTTTGAAAACAAGATAGAAAACGAAATGAATAAATCGAGGCTTGAAGCATTTAGCGATGGGGTATTTGCCATCATTATCACCATAATGGTATTGGAACTAAAAGTACCTGAAACAACGGGTTGGCATACATTGATGCACCTGGCTCCTGTGTTTTATGGTTATCTGTTGAGCTTTATTTTTGTAGCCATTTATTGGGCCAACCACCACCACCTGATGCATACAATACATAAAGTAAAAGCATCTATAATATGGGCGAATATGTTTTTACTCTTTTCACTCTCCCTGGTCCCCTTTGCCACAGGATGGATGGGTGTGAATAGGTTTGAAAAAGGTACTGTAGCTGTTTATGGAACTTTATTGGCCATATGTGGTGTTTCCTATACCATTCTGAGCAAGGTGATTTCACATAGCTACAAACAAGAAACCGAACTAACTAAGGCAATAGCCAAAAGTGATTTTAAGGGTATTACTTCTCTGGTTTTATATATAAGCTCTGTGCCTATTGCTCTTTACGTTTCACCTTATATATCTCTTGTGCTATATGCGATAGTCTCGGTATTGTGGTTTATACCAAGTAACGCAATTGAGAAGGCATTGGAGAATGAGTAAGGATCTTGGGATGTTGTTTTTGCATTTATTGCCATTTTATAAGGCGTATTAATACATAAAACCAACCAGTAGCCCCGCTGGGGCAGTACCCCTTAGTAGTGATTTTTTGCAACAAACCGGTAGCCCCGCTGGGGCAATTAAAACTTTTATCGAATTCCAAATTTATTTTTCTTCGCAATTGCATCATTTAGAGATTAGATTTGGTCCATGCAGGTTTTAACACGCTAGAACATCATGGCTACCCAGCGCAATGCCCTGGGCTAGGATATGGTGTCCTTTCTAGGCGTTGACATTATTTTATATCCAATTATTATTTCGATGGGCGATGCCCATCGCTCTGGTATTGCGTCCGCTGCGGCTGGCTTTACACCTTCGTAATAATAAAAAACCGCCATAGCTTTTTAAGGGCTACGGCGGTTTGGATATTAAATTTTTGGTCAACTATATTTTTGCACCATCTTCACGGGCTTTGTAGCTTTTCACCTGCTCCAGTGCATCGGGCACTACATCGCTGGTAATCACTATAAAGCTGTCTTTCACTGCATTTTGTAATGCATAGTCAATAGCCTCTGTTTCTTTTTGAATAACTGTAATCTTTTTGTTAGGGTCTATGTTGTGGATACCCTTAGTGAGGAAATTAATAATTTCCTGGTCGGTGCGGCCACGGAGGTGCTTATCCTGACGTATGATAATTTCGTCAAAAATACTACCTGCTGCCTCGCCCAGTGATATGATATCCTCATCACGGCGATCACCAACACCGGCAATGATACCCACCTTAACAGATGCTTCTACCGATTTCAGGTATTTACCCAAAGCCAGGAACCCATGCGTATTGTGGGCATAGTCGAGCATCACTGAGAAATTATGGAAGTGGAACATATTCATCCTACCCGGTGTAAGTGCCGGTGAAGGAACGAATGTTTGCAAGGCCTGCCTAATGTCTTCGGTTTTGAAATCCTGTACATATGTAGCGAGAGTAGCTGCTAATACGTTAGCGATATTGAACTCTGCCATTCCCGAAAATGTAAGTGGGATATTGGTGACTTTCTCTACCCTTATCTTCCAGGAGCCTTTAAGAATGGTTACGTAACCATTTTCATAGATCGCAGCTATACCACCTTTTGCACAATGCTTTTTGATACGTGGGTTATGCTCATTCAATGAGAAATAAGCTACATGGCATTCCAACTCTTCGTGCATTGCATAAACCAGATCATCATCCGCATTAAGTATCGAGTATCCCTTAGGGAAAACTGTATGGGCCGCTACTGCTTTTACCCTGGCTAGTTTTTCAAGGGTGTCGATACCACCAAGGTTCATGTGGTCTTCGGCCACATTGGTAACTACGGCTACATCGCAATTATGGAAACCCAGACCGGCACGTAGTATACCACCCCTTGCACATTCTAGTACAGCATAGTTTACAGTTGGGTCACGTAATACAAATTCTGCAGATACTGGCCCGGTACAGTCACCATGCATCATTATCTGGTTTTGAATATATACACCGTCGGTAGTAGTATAACCTACTTTAAAACCCTGCTGCTTTACTATATGTGCAATAAGTCGGGTAGTAGTGGTTTTACCATTGGTACCAGAAACAGCAATAATGGGTATCCTTGCAGTAGAACCCGGAGGATAAAGCATATCAATAACGGGCTCTGCTACATTACGTGCCAGACCCTCGGTAGGGTCAAGGTGCATTCTGAAGCCGGGTGCTGCATTAACCTCAAGAACCGAGCCACCACTTTCGCTCAATGGCACAGAAAGATTATCGGCCATAATATCAATACCACAAATATTAAGTCCAATAATTCGGGCAATACGCTCGGCCATGAAAATATTGGTAGGATGCACGAAGTCGGTAACGTCAGTAGCCGTACCACCAGTACTTAGATTGGCAGTAGGCTTGAGCCATACTTCTTCCTGGGCATCAGGAATAGTATTGAGGGTGTAGCCCTTCTTATCGAGCATACCCATAGTAAAATCATCAACCTTAATGGCTGTGAGCACCTTTTCGTGGCCATAACCACGACGGGGGTCGGTATTTACTATGTCAATAAGTTCCTGTATGGTATGGAGACCGTCACCAGTAACAGCTGCTGGTGTGCGTAATGCAGCGGCAACAAATTTGTAATTGATTACCAACACCCTATAATCGCGTCCGGTAATGAACTTTTCGCATATTACAGCCCTGCCATATACTTTAGCGGCTTTGAGACCTGCTACCGCATCTTCCCAGTTACGGATATTGGTAGTAGCACCTTTGCCATGGTTACCATTTACTGGTTTAGTAACTATAGGGTAACCTATTTTATTAATACAATTCTGCAGGTCTTCCTCATCATAAATGATACGACCGCGAGGTACAGGGATTTCTGAAGCTTCAAGCAGGTTTTTGGTTTCTTCCTTATCGCAGGCTATTTCTACTGCTATACTACTAGTAGTACTGGCGATTGTAGCTTGTACACGACATTGGTTTACACCATAACCTAGTTGTACCAATGAGTGTTTGTTCAACCTTATATGTGGGATTTTCCTGCGGATAGCCTCTTCAACTATAGAACCTGTACTAGGGCCCAGGCGCTCGTTTTCCCTTATCTCCCTTAGTTCCTGTATATCGGCTTCGAGGTCGTAGGGCAGGCCATCTACTAATGCCTGTGCTATTTTCACAGCGGCTTTAGCAGTGTAAGTTCCTGCGGCAGCTTCCTGGTAGGAGAAAACTACGTGGTAGATACCCGGGTCTTTGGTTTCGCGGGTACGGCCAAAGCCTGTATCCATACCGGCAAGGGTCTGGAGTTCCAATGCTATGTGTTCTATCACATGACCCATCCAGGTACCTTCTTCTACCCTCATAAAAAAGCCACCTGCTACCCCTTCGGAGCAGCGATGGTCGAATAATGTGGGCATAAGGGCTTTCAGCCTTTCGAGAAAACCAGGTATTTTATCAGTAGGGCGCTGTTCCATTTCTTCAAGGTCCAGCAGCATTACAATCAATTTATGTCTATTGGCACTCCAGTAATTGGGGCCATTCATTGCTTTAATTTCGAGTATTTTCATTGAGAAAACAATTTGCGTATTAAGGTAATGGTTTTTGGATGGAAAACAAATTTTATGTGGATTAGGGAGGAGGAAAAGTGAAAACCTCAATCAGTTTTCATGGATTGAGTGTGTTTTGATGGGTTAAATTCATTTGATTGGGATAGTTTAAGTCAGATTTGTAATTATACGGAAGCATACCGTAAATAAAATTTGGTACATTTGAACAATTATTTAATACAATGAGCAGGATAAGAATAAAGAACTTTGGGCCGATAAAAGAAGGTTGTGTAGAAAATGACGGCTGGATAGATATTAAGAAGTTTACAGTTTTTATTGGCAACCAGGGTAGTGGTAAGAGCACAGTGGCTAAGTTGATTTCTACATTTATGTGGAAGGAGAAAGCTATGAATAGAGGTGATATTGAACCACCGAAATCAATATATGAATTTCAAGGTTTTTGCAAATATCAAGGTATTGCAAACTATTTTCGGGAAGGTTCAATTTTAGAATATGATGGAGATTCTTTAGCTTTTAAAATTGAATATAATTTGCCACCAGTAATTCCAGTGGAAAACCTACTTCGCTCATACATAACACCAAAAATAATGTATGTGTCTTCTGAAAGGAATTTTCTTAGTACGATTAGAAGTGCTTTTGACGTAAAAGGTTTACCTGGTCATTTGGTAGGATTTGCTGAAGAAATGAAAAGAGCTCAATTAGAATTAATAAATGCTAATTTAGAACTTCCAATAGGTAATTATGTATACAATTACGATGCGTTTAAGGATGCTTCCTTCATTTCTGGTGCTGATTACCATATTGACTTACTTGAAGCCTCAAGTGGATTGCAATCTTTAGTACCACTTTTTTTAGTTTCCAGAAACCTTGCATTATCTATTGCCAAAAACAGCAATGTTACTGAAAATCTTAGTGTTAATCAGTTATTACGCAGAAATAATAGCTTAACTCAAATTGCACTTAGACCAAATATTTCAGATGATGAAAGAATGTTATTAGTTAATAAAGTATCTGCAAGTTATATTAATTCTTGTTTCATTAATATCGTAGAAGAACCGGAACAAAACTTATTCCCAACATCTCAAAGGCAATTATTGAATAGTCTTGTTTCTTTTGCTAATATGACTGAGGGAAACAAGTTGATAATGACAACTCATAGTCCTTACCTGATTAATGATATTACCCTTGCTGTAAAAGCATTTAAAGTAAGGGAAACATTAGCAAGTCAACAAAAGAATGCTGATGATAAAATTGGCAAAATTGTACCAGTTGATTCTGTAATCAATCCTGATGATTTGGCAATATATGAGCTGGATGAAAAGGATGGGAGTATAAAAAAACTAGGGGAATATAAAGGAATACCATCTGATGAGAACTACTTGAATGATAATTTGGCGGCTACCAACGAACTATTTGCCCAACTATTAGAAATAGAAAAAGGATGGCTATAAATTTCTTTAACCCAGATTGTATTACCAATACAAATGAGCCGTTTTTTGGATTAATTGACCTTCCTCCTGCCACAATTCTTTTTGATAATGCAGAAAATTGGAATGCTTGGATTGATAATTCAGCTAAGACTTTTAATGTCATATTGACTGCTATAGATAGTTGTATAGAAATTCCCAGGGGAGAGGGCGAGCGATGTGAAGCAATGATCACCTACGATAATGCCATTATGTTCATTGAATTAAAAGACAGGGATGGCGGGAGATGGGCCGGCAAGGCAAGAAACCAATTGGAAAATACTATTAGACTTTATGGTAGGGAGGCTGACCTTGGAGTGTTTACAAGAAAATATGCACATATAGCTAATAAACAGAGACCAAACTTTAAATCAGGCGGTAGTAGTTTTACCCAGGAGTTTGAGGATAGGACTGGTTTTGTACTGAGGGTTAGTGATGTGATAGAAATTAAATAAGACTTCTAAATAAAATTGTGTACACTGGACAGCATGATTATATTGGTTGAGTCTCTCCTTTATTTGGTAACAAAAAATATTGATTTCGGCTAAAGCCTAGGTAAATTAATTCTCATACCATGACTTAAAAGCCGGGGCTACTGAATGAATTCCTAAAGCTTACCGAACACTATTATAGTAAACCTAATGCAGTATGGTTTGTAAAATAGCAAGTGATTTTATTTTACCCATATGCTGGGTGTGGCACTGGAGGAAGGAAATAAACCAGTCGAGCAGACGGAGACGCATTGGGGAGTTCATCTCAATTTGTTCTAAGGTGAGGTAGTCGTTAATTCCTAATAATACATTCAGTTGGCGGGCATCTTCATCGGAAGTAAAGGGGATGGATGCAGGAGAGTGGTCGGTGTAGGAGCCTTCCTGCATATTGAGGTAGGGAGTTTCTTCGCTATAAGTGCCCTGTACCTCGTATCCCAGTATGCGGCTGCAAGTAATAATAAAATACAAGGGAAAATTGGCCACCTTATTGGCTTCAATCTTATCGAGGGTAATGAAATATTCTGAGGCAAAATCGAATAGGAGGGGCATTGGTGCCCCCTCGGGTAATAGGCGCAATAATAGCTCTACTGAAAATATGAGAATGCTGTTTTTGACTATGTTTTCCTGAATGCTTGAATAAATATAGGTGGCCTGGTAATCCCGGATGACCTTCAAATGTTTTTGAGGGTTGTGGTAAACAACAAGATCGAGCAACATCCCGGGCTGGAAAAATGCAGCTTTGTTTTGTTTGGCACCAGAACCCCTGACTCCCTTTTGGATATATGCCTGTATGCCCGATGCCTGGGTAAAAATGGTGACAATAAGACTGGTATCGCCATATTTGGTGGCGCGCAGTACTATTCCATTTGTTTTTGTGAGCATCTATCTTATTGAATAAACACTATTTTACCTGCATAGGTTTGTGAGCCATCGGTATTGGTAACGAAATACAAGTATACCCCGCTTTGTGGCCTGCGGCCTGTATAGTCTTTGCCATTCCACACAGCCTGACCACCAAGGGCAGTGGTATGGCAAACTAATTGGCCATTGATATCTGTAATTTTTACATCCCCATCAGCAACAAGACCTTTAATGGCAATAGTACCCGTATAGCCCGATGGTACAGGATTGGGGAATGCAGTTACATTTTGGTTTGTAGTTCCACCTTCGGTAGCAGTGCTGCGGTATTTCACCAAACCACGTTCTGTGCCTATGTAGACTTCGCCAGTAATGTTATCAATTGTGATTTTACGAATGGAATTGGAAGGGAGTGGGCTATTATCGACAGTAAATTTATAGATTACCTTACTGGCATCGGATGAAAGAAGCCAAACACCATCATCGGTACCTACCCATTTGCGATTAGCACCATCAACGGCAATAGCCCTTACATTACTTCCCTTGAAAAGAAAACCGGCGTATTTATCGTATTGAACTATTGGTATTTGTGCGTCGCAGGGAGGGGAAGAATTGGTAGGAGTAAATGGTGGGTAACAATTAGATGCAATAGCAATACCATCGTCTGTACCAATCCATATAGCATTATTAAGGTCTTTGGCCAGACAATTGACATTTGTGCCCGGGATATTGCCATTACCTGCACCTGCCTGCAAATGATAATATTTATCGTCGGTAAGGTCTTTAATTGTATTGTTGGTGTTGTAAACAATAACACCACCATTAGCCATACTGGCAAACCAAACCTGATTGTTGTCGTCGATAACAACAGGACCACCCTGGTTAACCCCGGGAATATAAATTTTGAACCAAATGCTATCTGCGGTTTTTAAATAAAGGACATTATTAGAGAATAAGGTAGTGACCCACAAGTTATCAGACTTATCGAGTGCCATACCCATTACCAAATGACTGCCTGCATTAATCTGGGGGCTTTCATTAAATATAGAATTCTGGTCGATATGCTGGTAGGCACCATTGGGTTTTAGAATAAATAAACCCTGGCAGTAAGAACCGAAATAAAGTGTACCATCGATTTCGTCCTTAAGTACGGAGCAGAAGTTTTGCAATGTATCGAATGGGGCATATGAACCTTGTTTATAGCTTTTCCATTTCCCGTTTTTCTGATTAGAAATGCCATCAAAATTATTCCCCGGATATAAGGCTGAATTATAGGTGCCATGTGCAACATATAGCTCACTATTATGGGCATAGATATCGAAACAATAGGCATCAGACGGGCCCGGTGGTACAAAAGCACCCACAGAGTTTTTCCCTGTACGGGCTATCAGACTACTATATGTAGAAGCCATCCAGATAGTAGAATCAATAAGTTGTACTGCCTGGACTGTTGGTCCCATACAATCAAAGGAGTCAATAATGTTGAAAGACATATCCATTAACTTTAGGTTACCCAAATGTGGGAGACCAGCCTCACCTATCAATAAACTGGATAAACCTGGTGATATGTGCTGAATATGTGCAGGGGCGGTATAAACCAACTGTAATGTATCACTAACCAGATTATATACCTTATTGGTATCAGCAAGGAGTAATTTGTTTTGAATGGTTGCTAAGTGCCCTATAGCCCTAGTACTATCAATTTTGGTCCAAACCTGGTAATTTATCAGGTCATCGTTTGCTTTTTCGGCTCGGTATAAGCCTTTGTCGGTAACTGCATAAAAATAGAGGCCAAGAGCAGAAAAATCTTTCACCGGCATTAAGAAATTGCCATTTGTATCTTTATTGTAGAATTTATATGTTTCTTTTATGCTATGATCTTCAATATTAATGACTATTACCCCAATGGAAGAACTTAGGTAGGCAAATCCATTTTCGGTATAAATGCGGTAAACATTTTTAGCCCCTGCAATATTTTTGAGTTTAAGGTCGGGGATATTATAAAATGTATTGTTTTTAAAGAGGTCAATATTGCCATTTTGGTAGGCTAAAATAGCTGTAGATGTTGCTTTGTCGAAACCAACACATTGCATGCCAATATCAGACATGCCAGTTTCTTTAGAATAGGGTAATGGTAAGTCGCCTTTTGTATAAGTAAAAAGCCCTTCGTTGCAAATATTAAATAATGTAGTACCATCTGTGGCAACACCCAGCGAATTATTATAAGGCAACAGAGATTCCCAGTAACCTATAGGCTTGTCCTGCGCCAGGGAAATACAGGAGCAAAAAACAAAAAATGCTGCAAAAATGCTTTTAAAGGTTGCCAGGCTTTTAAAAATCATTTTTGAATTGTTTGTAGTACCCATGTATCCTATTTGTATAAATTTCATGTTAAATTGTAAATCCAAAAGTAAAGAAATAACGGATTAAGGTGGTGCTTATTGCGTACCTATAATGGAAAAATAATGATTGAGTAATGAATCCTATTGCATGAATATTATTTTACCAGAATAAGTTTGCTTACCACTGTCATCACTTACAAAAATAAGATAAACGCCACTGTGGGGTTTACGGCCATTATAATCATGGCCATTCCAGATTGCCTGGCCCCCCAGGGCGGTAGTCTGGTAAACTAACTGGCCACTGATATCGGTAATTTTCACCTTAGCGCTTGTAACTAAGCCATTGATAGCAATAGGGCCACTATAATTGGGCGCTACCGGATTGGGGAATACCATAACATTAGCATTAGTAGTTCCCCCTTCAGTAGCTGCACCATGGTAACTCATTAACCCAAGTTCGGTACCAAAATAAATATCGCCGGTAGCCTTATCAATTGTAAGCCTACGAATAAAATTGGAAGGTAGCGGGCTATTGTCTTTATCGTAGTGATTTAATATTTCTTTCCCGTCAGGAGCTAAAACATAGACCCCCCGTAGGGTCCCGATCCATTTTCTATTGCCACCATCTATGGCAATATCAGTAATATTTTCAGTACCCAATATTTTTTCACCTAAAGGATCTAAAGGTATTTCTGCTTCACAGGGTGAATTATGAGTATTTGCCGAAGCATTGCAGGCGGAAATTACCGCAATTCCGGTGCCTGTGCCTACCCATATTTTGTTGTCCAAATCTTTGGCCAGGGCTGTAACATTACTAGTGGGGAGGTTACCATTGCCTATACCTTCGCTTAAAAAAAAGCTAGTGTCATCAGCAATATTAGCATAGGTGTTATTATGATTGAAAACCACCAGGCCCCCGCTGGCACTGGCAATCCATACCTGGCCGCTATCATCAATTACAGGGAGGCCACCATATGTGATACCTGGAATACTGAATTTATACCAAACACTATCTGGCGAAAGCATATAAAGCTGGTGCTTGGGATTGAACATAGTAGAAACCCATAGGTTGTGTGATTTATCAAGAGCCATGCCCAGAATCTCATGGATCCCGGACCCATAAGCAATACTAAAATCGAAAATGGAATCGTTGTTCACTTGTTTTGCATATCCATCAGGATGGATAATTATCAACCCATCGAGGTAAGACCCTGCATAAACTATCCCACTGGCATCATCTTTAACTACAGAAGTGAAGTCCCTCATGCCCTGTACTGGTTTATAAAGTCCGGGTTTATATTGAGTCCATTTTCCTTTATACAGGTTAGAAAATCCTGTTAGTTTTCCCTGGGCAAAATATGCGTCATTATAACCGCCATGAGCAATATAGATGTCTTTATTATGGGCATAAAGACCAAATGAATAAGGCGAGGATGGGCCTGGTGGAATGACACTATTCATTCCCCTGAAATAATCCCTGATTTTTAAGCCATCGGTAGGACAAGCAATACATATGTTGTCGTTATGCAATTGGGCAGATTGGGCAGGCGGATAAACGCAATCGAAGGAATCAACGAATTGCTGTTGCATGTTCATAACCTGAATAGTACCATTTGCAACACCTGAAGATAAGCCAATGAATAGATTCTTAACACCTGCGCTCATACTTACAATATTGGTATTGAAGGTATGTAGCAAATGGAGGGTATCATTGGTAATTGTAAACAATTTGCGGCGGGTAGATAAGTAAAGACTATCACTTACATTGATGATGCTGGTAATAGAATCGGCGCTATCAATATTTTGCCAAACCTGAAAATTGATGAGTTCGGGATTGGTTTTTGAAACCCTGTAAAGGTTTTTAGCTGTAGCTGCATAATAATAGTTGCCACTGCCTGCAAAACTTTTTACTTCCTGTACATTGTTGTTTTTTGTATAGAATTTTAAGGTTTTTATGATGGCTTTTTCAGAAAGGTCGATTTCTGTTACCCCCAGGCTAGTGCTCAGGTATGCCATGCCATCTTCAATATAAACCTGGTTTACATACTTACCTGTAGGTACGGTAAGGAGTTTAAGGTCGGGGATATTATAAAAGGTATTGTCTTTGAAGAGGTCAATATTTCCATTTTGATAACAGAGAATAACTGTTTCTGTTAGAGGGTCGTAGCCAATGCATTGCATACCGATATCAGACATGCCATCTGTTTTGCTATAGGTCTGGATTTGGTCGGTGAGTACATTGTAGGTGAAAAATGCCTGACCGGTAACGGTAAATACGGTAGTGCCATCGGTAGCTACCCCTAATGCTGTATTATAGGGTAATAATGATTCCCAATAGCCAATAGGTTTATCCTGTGCCCGGGTGTAGCCGGCACAAAACAATAAGGTTATGAATAGTAATAACCGACTGGGAAAATGCATTAGATAGAAATGTGAGCAAATTTAGGATAAAACGCCGGATGGGTTATAATTATTGCCAGAGGGGGTGTGACAGATTTTTTTGTCTGAACCACTGATTGTAGCAGATTTAATTGATTCCGCTGAAATGGCCCTCTTTCCTGTATCGCCATTGTTAATGTTTTCACGAACAATCCTTTCGTATAACGAATTTGATTTGTAGCGCATAGACACCGGTAGTCCCTCTGGGACAGATAACCTTTTGGAAAATATTTTACTACAAACCTGTTGTCCCGCCGGGACAATGCCCCAGGTTGTGTCTTGAACTATGATTCAACTGATTTTTTGAAGACTATGATTACCTTTTTTTGTGCCTCCATTATATACTCCCTTTGCTTCCTTGCGACGGCGCTTTTTCTGCGCCGGAAGCAATCCCAATATATATGGCGATCGGAGTAAAACGCTCATCTATTACCCAATGCCCCATTTTCCTGAAAATACTTATTTGGGGCATTGGGGCAATGAATGCGCTGTATTGTTATGATTTTCAACTACATGTGTTTTTTCGTAATTTCCCATTTATGCCCCACATTGCCCCAATTGTCTAGAATTAGCCCACACCTAGCGGTAGGCAGGTATTAGTAGGATTTTAGTACAAGGAGGATTCTCACCATTATACTTATTTATATAAAAAAGAGGAAAGGCTCCACGCCTTTCCTCTTTTCACATTTTAATATATCAACGACTATTGTTTAACAATGGTCT
>CANGSR010000053.1 GCA_947456055.1 Chitinophagaceae bacterium | reverse complement strand
CTAGTTTTGGGGCTATAGAGTATGCTTTGGAACATCTGACTATTCCCATTTTTCCTATGATTAGGCCCAGGGGTGGTGATTTTGTCTATAATTCTGCCGAGATGGAAATCATGAAAAGGGATATTTTGAAGTGCAAAGAATTGGGCTGCAAGGGCATAGCAACGGGCAGCCAAAACCCCAACAAGGAATTAAATATTGAACAGCTAAAATGGCTGGTAGAATGGGCTTACCCCATGCAGGTTACCTGCCATAAGGTTTTTGATATGGTGGCAGATCCGTTTCGGTCTTTAGAAGAGTTAATATCAGCCGGTGTTTCCAGAGTACTTACATCGGGTACTAAAAAGACTGCTTTAGAGGGGGCATCTATAATAGCCGGATTGGTAAATCAGGCTCATGGTAGAATCACCATAATGCCGGGTGGGGGAGTGCGCTCATCAAATCTTGGTCAGTTGGTTACACATACACAAGCCATTGAATTTCATAGTTCAGGCATATTATCCCGAGCCACTGAGTTTATTGCTGATGAAGCTGAGGTAAGGGCTTTGCTATCTATTTTGAAATAGGCTAAATATTGAGGAAAAGTTCAGAAACAAGCATTGAAAAACCCGGTAGGATATTGGATGTTATTTTATCTTCATCAAAAAGATAACCTCTAGTAATAAACTTACCTTCAATTAGCAAAAAAATCTGGACTGATTGTTCTCTTGGGTCTACAATCCAATATTCCTTCACTCCCGCTTCCTTATAGATATCGAATTTATATTTCAATTCCTTGATGTTGTTGTCTGCTGACAATATTTCTATCACTATGTCAGGTGCACCAAGGCAGCCTTTTTCATCTATTTTGGTAGGGTCACAAATAACACATAGGTCAGGTTGGAATACGGTGATAATGTCTTTGTCATCCGCTGATTTACGGGGTATTCTTACATCAAAAGGTGCAAAAAAGACTTCGCAATTTCTACCTGTTAAATAATTGTTTATTGCTGAAAATAGCCTCTTGGAAACCCTTTGGTGATTTGAACCTGGAGCCCCCATTTGGAAAATTTTACCCTTTAACAATTCAACCCTTTCCTCAAATTTCCATTTAAGGTAGTCGGCATAGGTGTAAAACTTATTAAGGTCTAAATCTATCAGTTCCATAATCGAGTGTCAATTTGGTCATCCAAAAATAAGATTTTTTCAAAACTTCGAGCCTTTTGCATTAAAATAAAAACGACCGGAAAGCCCGGTCGTTTTTAATATGATTCCTTTACTAGGAGATTATTTTACTTCTTCGTATTCAGCATCAGCTACACCACCATCATTTGGAGCCTGGTGTGTACCACCCTGTGCATCAGCCGGGTTTTGTCCTGCCTTATACATTTCTTCGCTAGCTGCCATCCATGCTGCGTTCAATTCAGCTTCTACTGTATTAATTGCATCAAGGTCTTCTGACTTATGAGCCGCTTTCAGTTTGGTTAAAGCTTCCTCAATTGGAGCTTTCTTAACTGCAGGTATCTTATCTCCGTATTCTTTCAACTGTTTTTCAGTTTGGAAAATAAGGTTGTCGGCTTTGTTCAACGCTTCAACACGCTCTTTTACCTTCTTGTCAGACTCTTCATTAGCTTTCGCCTCATTCTTCATCCTTTCTACTTCTTCCTTATTCAAGCCGCTACCAGCTTCAATTCTGATGTTCTGTTGTTTACCGGTACCCTTGTCCTTAGCAGTAACGTGCAACATACCATTAGCATCAATATCGAAGATAACTTCAATCTGTGGAACTCCACGAGGAGCTGGTGGTATACCATCTAATATGAAACGTCCAAGGTTTTTGTTATCCTTAGCCATTGGGCGCTCACCCTGAATTACATTGATTTCCACACTTGGCTGGCTATCACTTGCTGTAGAGAAAGTTTCGCTCTTCTTAGTTGGGATAGTTGTGTTTGATTCAATCAACCTTGTCATCACACCGCCCATTGTTTCGATACCTAAAGAAAGTGGGGTAACGTCGAGCAACAATACATCCTTAATATCACCAGTCAACACACCACCCTGGATAGCAGCACCAATTGCTACAACCTCATCAGGATTTACACCCTTGTGAGGTTTCTTACCAAAGAATTTTTCAACTACTTCCTGTACTTTAGGGATACGTGTACTACCACCTACCAGGATAACTTCGTCAATTTCACTTGCAGTGATACCTGCATCTTTCAATGCTTTGCGGCATGGTTCAAGAGTACGCTCAACCAGGCTATCTGTCAATTGCTCGAACTTAGCACGGCTTAGTTTACGAACAAGGTGTTTTGGAGCACCATCAATTGCAGTGATATATGGAAGGTTAATTTCAGTTTCCTGTGAAGAAGAAAGCTCGATTTTAGCTTTTTCAGCTGCTTCTTTCAAACGCTGCCAAGCCATTGGGTCCTTGCGTAGGTCCATGTTTTCGTCTTTCTTAAATTCAGCAGAAAGCCAATCCATGATCATTTTATCGAAGTCATCACCACCAAGGTGGGTATCACCATTAGTTGATTTTACTTCAAATACACCATCACCTAATTCAAGTACTGATACGTCGAATGTACCACCACCAAGGTCGAATACTGCGATTTTGCTGTCTTTATGTTGTTTGTCAAGACCATACGCAAGTGCTGCTGCTGTAGGCTCGTTGATAATCCTGCGAACTGTTAAACCAGCGATTTCACCAGCTTCTTTAGTTGCCTGACGTTGTGCATCATTGAAGTAGGCTGGAACTGTGATAACTGCTTCTTTTACTTCATAACCCAAAAAGTCTTCAGCAGTTTTCTTCATTTTCTGAAGAATCATTGCTGATATTTCTTGTGGTGTGTATAAACGACCATCGATATCAACCCTTGGAGTATTATTGTCTCCCTTAGTTACTTTATATGTGAAATGCGAAATTTCATTTGTTACCTCGTCATAACGCCTTCCCATGAAGCGCTTGATAGACTGGATTGTGTTAATTGGGTTGGTAATAGCCTGACGCTTAGCTGGATCACCTACCTTGCGCTCGCCATTTTTCAAAAATGCCAACACCGATGGTGTGGTTCTCCTTCCTTCATCATTTGCGATAACAACAGGCTCATTGCCTTCCATCACTGATACGCAGGAGTTTGTGGTACCTAAATCTATTCCGATAATTTTTGCCATAAAATATTAATTTGTAATTTTTCTTTTGACTGTAACTTACTTTACTCAATCAATATGCCATTCTTTCTATTCTGTAAAATTGGCAGGAATTCTGTCAGTTTTCGGGATGATATTTGTGATTATCTGCAAAAACGTCTTTGGGATTTCTGAAAAACTGACTAAATTAACTGTCTGCCATTTGTGCAAAATTGAGGCTGTCATACCTAGGTTGTCTAAATATTGATAAATTAAAAGCGGCAAAGGCTATATAAATTGGTCTTTGCCGCCTAATTAAAATGCAGTTTCTTAATAGGATGCGCCTGCAATACGTAGTGATGCAGTAAGCGGGCTAGTAATTAATGAGTCTATTGTATTTTTTGTAATGTTTACATAGCCAGAATCATATCCTTTGGTGGTATATAATCCTAAAACATTTGCCCCTTTTATATTGGTGAAAACTGGTTGGATGTCGTTTCCAGTTAACCCCAATCCTTTTGATAAACTAATATTCCTGTAGGTATTAAAATCCTGGCTACCCATGTATACATAAATCACACAGCGGCCTATTAGCCTGGCAGTATGTGCTGGTGCAGCCTTCATAGATTGTATTAACGCCGCATACATATTTACGTCTGGAATTTTGTAATAGAATTGGTTTGAAACTATTGAAGTGTACCCTAAGTCAAAATCAGCAAACTGTTCATGTGGGTCTCTTTTTAGTGATATCATATCAGAGTCATTCCACTTGAAGCGGACAATAGCCTGCACAATATACGCTGGAGTTGAAGTAT
This sequence comes from Chitinophagaceae bacterium, assembly GCA_947456055.1. GTDB lineage: Bacteria > Bacteroidota > Bacteroidia > Chitinophagales > Chitinophagaceae > Nemorincola. The sequence goes on along the minus strand of CANGSR010000053.1, from coordinate 14,221 downwards.
TTTGGAACGAAAAATTGGGTGCCGGTATATAGGTTCCACCAAAAGAAATATATTCATTTGGCAGGGTAGATGCAAAATCAAAACCTTTCCTGTTTGTGTTTTTGTCCCTTATTACATCAACAAAATATTTTGTAGTGTCAGCATCATTAATGATTGGTGTTTCCGACGAATCTATATTGCCAGTAATAGTGTTTTTGATGATTAATCTGTAAATAAAGTTGTCATTTAATACGCCTTTGAATTTGTAGGCATAATTTGGCGAATTGAAAAATACACCAGATTCTTTTTGATAACCTTCAGTATTCAAATCTACCTTAGTCAGGTGGATTGAATCATACTCAATACCATCAAAAGTAATTCTTTTAATACTGACATCTAAGCTGGCATAAAAGTTGGAATCTGGTTCCTTCGCCATATTTATGGCATTTTTATTTTCATCTAAAAAGGCTTTTTGAATCCTAATATAATGGGCGGTATCCCTGGCATCTAAAAATGCATTGACAACAGTAATATTCCTGTAAGGAGCTGCTACATTAAATTTATCACTACAACTGGCAAATAATAAGGTTGCCAAGGATAATACTGGTAATATATATTTATTCATAATTTAATTGAACGGTCTTAATCGCCAACAAAGATAGGAGATAATTATCGTAAGTAAATTGGGGGTAAATGTTATGAATAAGCCAAAAAGACAGGCGAAATATATAAATCCACAAAAATTTATTTAAGCGTTTCTTTCGATCACAAGGAACCGGCGATAGATTTGTTTTTTTATTGCCAATATTGTTTCCTTCGGTATATAGCGTTCAGTAATTGTTAGATTCGAAAGGACTTTTGAAAAATCAATTACCTCCTATTAACCGTTGGTTTCTAATTCTTTTTGCTACTTGGGAAAATTTCAGAATAGTTCATTATCTGAATGTAAATTTCTTTTGAAAGAACATTTTAATATTTATCTTTACCATAACCTTAATCAATATACCCATTTTTATATGAAAAACCCCAATCACCTATTTGTAAAGATCCTTATTTCCATTGTGCTGTTATTGTCTGTAAGCAATAAGGCAACAGCTTCACACATTGTTGGTCTTGACTTGTTTTACACCTATGTAAGTGGGAATACCTATAGCATTACACTGGTAGCATATGGCGATTGTGGGCCTGCAAGTGCTTCCGCATTCTCCACTTTGCCAACCTGCACCCCTTTCATTTGTATTTATGATGGCAATACTTTGGTTGATAATGTACTATTAGCCGTTCAGCCACCAGATGTTGGTTTAGAAATCACTCCTGTTTGCCCTGGCATTATTACCCAGTGTGCCGATCCCGCATCTGCGATTCCCGGCATTAAGAAATTTGTTTATACTGCAACTTATACCTTACCACATACATCTAATTTATGGCGGTTCCTTTTTACCGGCAATATGGGTAGTGGCTCACTTGCAGGCAGGGCGGCAGCTATTACTAATATTGTTTCTGGTACTATTACAGAACTGGTAGATACTCTCGATAATACAATTACGCATAATTCTAATCCCAACCTCACCGTAGGGCCTACTCCTTATTTTTGTTTAGACAATAGCGATAACTATAATCCAGGTGCAATTGACCCCGATGGTGATAGCCTTGTGTTTTTCCTGGTTGATGGGGAGTGTGCCGATGGTTCTACGTCATGTATACCCGGAGGTCCAGTATCCTATACAGGTTTTGCATGGCCCGGACAACCTATTACAGCTACTACACCCTTAAATGTAAGTGGGCCATCTGGTTTTTCTTTCAATCAACATACCGGGCAAATTTCCTTCTTCCCCAATGTGATGCAGCGATGTATGGTGGCTTATAATATTGAAGAGTTCAGGGGAAATAGAAAAGTAGGGACCTGCCAGCGTGAAATGACTTTCCTGATACTCACCTGTACAGATGTGCCACCATCTGGTGTTTATTCTAATAATACTGCAGGTAATATTATTGATAGTACCGACTTTGTAATTTGCACAGGAGCCGGGCCTTTTTCTATACAAATAAACCCAACAGAGGTAGATACCAATAACAATATCACTGTTACGCCTTCTGGTATTCCTGCCGGGGCCACTTTTAATATTGTGAACAATACCAGCCATCATCCAAAATGTACTTTTACATGGTCAACAACCGGGGTGGCACCGGGTGTTTATGTTTTCTATCTTACTTTTAATGATAATAATTGCCCCATAGCCGGTTCTCAAACAAGGGCATTTACTATAAATATTACAAAGGGGGTTGTTGCAAATGGTGGAGCTATCTGCCCAGGGTCTACTGCTACATTGACTGCTTTTGGTGGTACCAGTTATAACTGGTCACCACCCGATGGACTATCATGTACTTCATGTCCTAATCCTATTGCCAGCCCGTCAGTAACCACCGTTTATACAGTAACCTCAAATGTGCCGGCCGGATGTATAAATACCGATACGGCAATTGTAGTAGTTGGTCCGCCACCTCCTGCCCCTCCTGTTATTTCCCCAGTCTTTTATTGCCAGTTTATGACAGGTGCCCCATTGATTGCGCTTGGGTCAAATTTGTTATGGTATACTACCCCCTATGGTGGGTTCGGTTCGGCTACAGTGCCAATACCTAATACCAGCACGCTTGGAACATTCACCTTTTATGTAAGCCAGACTGTAAATGGCTGCGAAAGCCCTAGAGATTCTATTAAAGTTATAGTCCTCCAATCAGGCAACACTGGCTTTGAGTACGAGGTGCATCCCGGGTGTTTTTTCGATACAGTTTTTTTTACCAATACATCTAATAATATTGCCAGATATACATGGATATTTGGTGATGGTAAGGTAGATACTGCTACAAATCCTATTCACTTCTACCGGGCACATACTAATCCATTTACCTATCCTGTAAAATTACTTGGAGCCAATCCTTGCTATAATGACTCTACAATAAAAGATGTGGCATTCCCTGCAAGTGCTGTTACCAAACTATTGACCAATATTACACCTAGTCAAACAATCCCCTATGGCAATAGTCTACAACTAAATGCTAATGGTGCCTGGATATATTTATGGGCACCTAATGATGGTAGCCTGTCTAATCCAAACATAAATAACCCGGTGATAACACCCACCCACGATACCACTTATAGGGTATATGGTACAGACCATAACGGTTGTCTTGATTCTGGATTTGTGGATATACGACTAACCTATGAATATGAGAATATCCCCGATGCCTTTACACCAAATGGTGATGGACTCAATGATGTTTTCAGATTTGTAAATGTCAATTATGGCAAATTGGTTGATTTTTGTATTTACAACCGTTGGGGACAGTTGTTATTCAAAACTACAGACCCTCAAAAAGGTTGGGATGGTACGTTTAATGGAGTTCCCCAGGATTTAGATGTATATACCTTTCAGGCTATCATACAAAGGCCTGATGGTAATTACCATTATTATAAGGGGGATGTGACATTAATAAGGTAAAAATTATTTACCTAATGATTCTAAAGAAGTAAGCCATTCATTAAAATGTTTGCATTCTGACCTAATTTTGTTGATTCCTATTTCCTGGAGTATGAGTATTCCATCATCCACTTTGTCATAAGCATCGCAGATTGATAGTATGCGTTTGGATGGTGCTAGCTCTGGTCTTTCATTAATCAACTCAGGATTGGCATCAGGCACAGATTTTTTGATATTGGTAAATGCATTCTTCCCAATCTTATTGTAAAGCCCCAGCCAATTCTCCATCACCTGTGTATCAGAAAACAAAAGGGTTTCATATTCATGTAATTGAATATAAGGGATGAACTTGTGAAATTTTAAGTCGTCTTTAAGCAAACGTTCCATTTCATTAATCCGCTCATAAGGCATGAGATTTTGGGATGAAGTATAGCCTGGAAAATCCGCACTAAGTCCGTATAAATCAATCAAGGTAGTATGGTAAACATCAGGGCATTCCTTAAACCATTGGCTGATATCCCATTTGAATTTATCGTAGGTAACTATTCCGCCACGTTTTCTTAATTTCCTGCTCGTCAGTACCTTTCGTACTTCTGCATAAACATTGAAGTTAAGCAGGTGGGGCCTAAGCATATCGGTAACAAAGCGTTCCTCCGAGTATCCCTCGGCTGTAATGTTCAACCTAATCATGGTTTACCGCCGAAAATATTTTTGTCCCACAATTCCCCCATGGAATAATCATCAAGCCAACCTTCAAGGTTTTCGGGGTATAAACGATTAAATGTCGTTTCGCCTGTCTTGTTTTCCACCACTATAATATCTTCCGCATCAAATTCATTTACCAGACTTACAGATTGTGTAGAGACAATAACCTGACTTTTTGTTGATGCTTTTCTTAATAACCCTGAAAGAATAGTAATTGCTGAGGGATGCAATCCTAATTCAGGTTCATCAAGTAGAATTACATCTGGTAACTCTTTTTGTAATAATAAAGTTGCTAGGCAGATAAATCTTAATGAACCATCAGACAAATCATGACCTGTAAATATTTTATCAGAATGAATGTCTGTCCATTCAAGCCTTATTTTTTCCTTATTCAACGGGTTGGGCCCTAAATGAAAGTCATTGAAGAAAGGAATTACCAATCGGACCGTTTTAGTAATTCTTTCATAAAACTCCTTTTCTGAATGCTTCATTACGAATAAGTAGGCTGCCAGATTCGAAGCATCCTCAAACAGGAACTCATAGTCACTAACAGAACCGTATTTCTTTATTCCAGAAGTTTCTCCTGTATCGTGAAAATGATAAACCCTCCAGCTTCTTATTGTTTTGGTGGTTTCTTTACATTGTTTGTTAGGACTTGCAGATAATTTGCTTTCAGGTTCACCAATTGTTACTACTTTCCATTTTACACCATCATCCCTCCATGTAATGCCACAATTTTCATAAAAAATTATTAGGCTATCATTAATAGTGGGTTGTAGTCTAATCTCATAATGGTCAGGGTCGAAATTAAGGTATATTCTTAACTCGTTGGTTTCTTTGCTGCCGTAATATAATAGATTCTCAGCCCCAATTTTGAGTGTTGTTAACTTTAAACGTCCTTCAATAATATTCCTTAAAAATTTAAATGCCGATATGAAATTGCTCTTACCTGCGCCATTCTGACCAATTAAAACATTCATATTGGATAAGGGTATAGTCTGGTATTTGATAGACTTATACCCCTCAATATGAATGCTTTTTAATTGGTATTTATTCATGAGTTTGGTAATAATTTTAATCCTGCTTAATAAGCCCTTGCAAACAATACCCTCTGTTTTGATGGGTTGCCTGTAAGGATACATTTTCCTTCTTCCAGCTTTGAATCAAGCGGTATACAGCGTATAGTGGCCTTGGTCAGTTCCTTGATTTTTTCCTCTGTTTCACTAGTGCCATCCCAATGGGCTGAAATAAACCCAGGCTGTTCATCGAGTATTTTTACAAATTCATCCCAGTTGTCCACCATTTTGGTGTTTTCTGTCCTGAAATTCAATGCTTTCTGATACATGTTCGACTGTATATCAGCTAGCAATTCAGGTATATAAGCCACAATACCATCCAATGCGTAGTTACTCTTCTCTTTTGTGTCTCTACGTGCTACTTCTACAAGGTTTTTCTCAATATCACGGGCACCCAGGGTAATCCTTACTGGTACGCCCTTTAGTTCATATTCTGCAAATTTCCAGCCAGCACGTGTGTTATCATCATTATCATACTTTACCCTTACATTTTGCTTTCTAAGGGTAGCCATCATTTCGGTAGCCAATGCATCAATCTTTGGTTTAGATTCAGCATCCTTATTGTTATAAATAGGGATAATTACCACCTGCAATGGAGCTAATTTTGGAGGCAGTACAAGGCCATCATCATCGCTGTGAGCCATTACAATAGCACCCACAAGACGTGTAGATACTCCCCACGATGTTGCCCAAACAAACTCACGCTTGTTGTCCTTATCCTGGAAAGTAACATCAAATGCCTTAGCGAAATTTTGTCCAAGGAAGTGAGATGTACCGGCTTGTAGTGCCTTACCATCCTGCATCAATGCCTCTATACAATAAGTATCTTCGGCACCTGCAAAACGCTCATTGGCAGTTTTAACACCCCTTACCACGGGCATAGCCATGAAATCTTCAGCAAATGTGGCATATACCTCCAGCATCTTTTTAGTTTCCTCAATAGCTTCTTCATGGGTAGCATGAGCGGTATGACCTTCCTGCCAAAGGAACTCTGTAGTCCTCAGGAACAGGCGGGTACGCATTTCCCAGCGCACCACATTAGCCCATTGGTTGATAAGTAATGGAAGGTCACGATAGCTCTGTATCCAGTCTTTATAAGTATTCCAGATAATGGTTTCAGATGTAGGCCTTACTATTAATTCTTCTTCCAGTTTGGCTTCAGGGTCTACAATTACTCCACCTCCATTAGGGTCGTTTTTTAACCGGTAATGGGTTACTACAGCACATTCCTTGGCGAAGCCTTCCACATGGGCTGCCTCCTTACTCAGGAAGCTCTTAGGTATAAACAACGGGAAATAGGCGTTCTGGTGGCCTGTAGCCTTGAATTGTTTGTCCAATTCGTCACGCATGTTTTCCCACAGCGCATAGCCGTGTGGCTTAATTACCATGCATCCTTTTACTGCCGAATAATCGGCAAGTCCGCTTTTTAAAATGAGGTCATTATACCATTGGGCATAATCATCATTTCTATTTGTTAAAATTTTTGACATAATAAACCTTGTGTTCTTTTAGCGTTCTATATACTTGGTGAAGTGTGGCAAAAGTACTAATTTCACTAAGCAATTGTAGATTTTTAAAAAGTATAAAAATAAAACAATATGAAACGTATCGTGTTAGTAGGTTTAATCCTCATGGCAATTGTTTCGGTATCCTCGGCACAGACCGATGATATATATGCTACAGGCGCAGACCAGCGGGGACAAGCGGATTCCAATCGACAGGGATATCGCCATTACGATAATTACGACCAGCAACAAGGTGGCCCCAATGCTAGTGATTACACGTCTTACGATAATGGAGATGAATATGTAGATTTTGAAGACGATTCTTACAGTAGTCGTATCAATCGTTTCGATAATGATTTTTACAACATGGGCTATTACAGCACGTTTTATAATCCATTTTGGTACAATCGTTATTGGGTTGACCCATATTGGGGTTATAATCCTTGGCATTCATCCATAAATATCAGTTTCGGGTTTGGCCCAAGTTGGTATGCAGGCTGGGGATGGAATACCTGGTGGGGTTTTGGAGGTTTTGGCTGCTGGAACTATCCTGTGTATGCTGGTGGCTGGTATGGTCATTTCTATGGTGGCTATTGGAATCGTTATTATTGTGGTATGGAAGGCAGGTATGCCGGTCGTCATAGTGGTTATTATGGTTCACGGTATTCCAGCATAGGTAATAGGGCTATAGCGCACAATAATGGTTTCCGCACTGCGGGTAACAATGGTTTTAGAACAGCTAGTGGCAATGGTTTCAGGAGTGCTTCAAATTATAATAATCTTGGGTTAAGAAATGCTCCACTTGCAGCAGCTAATCATGCAGGTAATAGTTTTAGAGCAGCCGGAAATAATGGCTTCCGTGGCGCACAGGGTGGAATGAGAAATAATGGTATGTCTGGCAATAACCAGCAAGCTGGCGGTGGACAAAGGTTTGGCGGTCCTAGCAACCAGGGTTCTTTTAATAACCACGGTGGCCAGATGGCTCAAAACCAGGGCGGTGGTGGTCGCAGTTATGGTGGTGGCCAAATACAAGGTGGTGGTCGTAACTTTGGTGGCGGACAGAATCAGGGCGGTGGTCGTAACTTTGGTGGCGGACAAAACCAGGGTGGTGGTCATAACTTTGGTGGCGGACAAAACCAGGGTGGTGGTACTCGTAGCTTCGGTGGCGGCGGACGTTCCTTTGGTGGCGGTGGTGCACAAAATCAAGGCGGTGGCGGACGTAGTTTTGGTGGGGGAGGCCGTAGCTTTGGTGGTGGTGGACAGAGTGCCGGTGGTGGAGCCCGTAGTTTCGGTGGAGGTGGACAAAGTTCAGGTGGCGGTGCACGTAGCTTTGGTGGCGGAGGTCATGTTTCTGGTGGGGGTGGTAGCCATTCAGGCGGAGGTGGTCACAGTTCTGGAGGACATGGTGGCCGTCGCTAATAATGCATTCAATAAAATATTTTATAAGGGCATTATTACTTTACGTGATAATGCCCTGTTTATTTAAAGGTTGTATTAAGTGTGTAATTTTTGTTAATGTCCCATCTCTGGGAATTTGAGCTTAAACCAATATTTAAATCTATCGTCCATATTTTAAATAGCTTTTTATGCAATTCAGAAAATATGTTTTGTTATCACTAATTACTGCCGGGCCACTTTTGGCCAGGGCGCAAGATATCACCGAGGCTTTTAACCTCTCTAACCAAACTGTTCAAGGTACAGCCCGCTCTATGGGTTTTGGGAATGCATTGGGATCTGTAGGTGGTGATTTTAGTTCGCTCAGTGTAAACCCTGCAGGACTAGGTGTATACCGCAGTTCTGAACTTACATTTACGCCTTCATTATCCTTAAATTCAATCAACAGTATTTATCTGAATACTAGTTCTACTGATAATTCCAGCAAATTAAACATTAATAATTTCGGTCTGGTATTTACCAATGCGCCTAAAGGTGCCAGGTATGATAGCCGTAACTGGAAGTCCGTTTCATTTGCTTTTGGGGTAAACAAGATGGCCGATTTTCACCGATCTTATAATTATTCAGGTACCAATTATACAGGTTCTGCTTCCCAGATGTTCGAATCTGATGCCAACCTATATCCGGGTAATGATACATTTATGGGCTCATTGGCCTACATGGGTTACCAATCTTATTTAATCAACCAGGATAGTGCCAGCGGATTATATAAAACTATAGTTCCCTTTTCTCATGGGGTAAACCAGTTAAAAACCATAGAAGAGGGTGGTTATATACATGAGTATGTAATCTCGTTGGGCGGTAACTATAAGGAAGTTTTAATGCTGGGTGCAACTTTGGGTATACCCACATTCAATTATTGGCGAAATTCCAGTTATTCCGAGTCACTAGTTCATCCATCTACAAATAATCCTGATAACTTTAATAATTTTAATTACTCCTCTGCACTGAGTATTTATGGTCAGGGCGTCAATCTGAAATTTGGTGCTATCTATAAAGTTTCTGATAATTTCAGGATTGGTGCTTCATTTCATTCTCCCACTTACTACAGTATTACTGATAATTTTGACCCAACTATTACTGCTAATGCCCAGGGACACAGCACATCATTGAAAGCTGATAATGGCCTTTACAAAAATACGTTCGATTATAATTTCAGCACTCCATGGAAGGGGATTTTAAGTGCAACCTTATTGGTTAAAAACTTTGGCTTCCTGACATTTGATTATGAATATGTAGATTATACAACAATGCGTTATAAGCTGCCTTCAGGGGTTGATGACAATGGCAATTCATTCCTGCCTACCCAAAATGCCCTTAATAATGAAATTAAGAAGGTCTACCAACCCGCTTCATACATAAAAATAGGAGGTGAATTGAAGTTGACTAAATTCTTCATGGCCCGTGCCGGATTTGGTTACTATGGCGATGCCTACTCAAAATATGGTGAAGAAAACAGTGCCAACTCCTATACTACCCAGCGTATAGACCTTTCAGCAGGCCTGGGTTTCCGTTTTGAGCATTTCTTTACCGATTTTGGGTTAGTTCACAGCACCTATACCGGTTATGAAAAACCATATAGCGTTGATTATTCCGGCGTAACATCAGGCTCTACCGCTACCGTAGTACCTACTGCCAAAGTTGATTATGTTGTAAATAACTTGGCATTGACACTAGGGTTTAAGTTTTAATCATTAGATGTTAATAATTTGAATGGCTAACCTTTTTGTAATTGTTTAGCCATTTTGTCTATGGTTCAAGGTTGTTCCCAGATGTTCCGTTAGGGACATCTGGAACGGCAAATAACACTCCTTATAAGAAGGCCTTCAGCTTGAATCAGCCCAAAAAATTACACCAAGCTAAAGAAAAATTATTGCATCAAATAATCATCTTAATCATAGTTCAAAACAAAAAATGAAATCCCGAACCCGACTATCTACTAAGTACTATCTACTAAATACTAAAATCAACATCTAGCTGATTTCCTCTTCATACCCACAATGTTTTTACCTTCAGCTTTTTCTATATAGTCTATAGCAAAAGGCACTTTACAGGCAGTATCTCCCACATCTACATTTACTTTACCAATTCTAAGACCCAGCACTTTAGCATAGGGATTGAGTTCCTTAACATAGGTGCCTACAGATATTAGGAACAAATTCTTTGCTGCCTTAATGCGGTTTTTGCTGGTGTGGATTGTAGCTGCCACTGTATCCATGAGCTCTTTTAATTGATTAATATCCAGTTTGCTATCATCGGTAATGGCTACAATACTTGATAGGGTAGCCCAGCCCGAACTTGCTATATTTTCAATGTCAGATTTTATCCATTCCATAGCCAGTTCCATACCGTATCGGCTTTCAGATGCTACCCAGGCAACGGTATATTCACAAATGCTTGCAGAAGTTGCCGTTCGGCACCAATGTTGTAATTCCTCCTTGCTCATTTTTTCAGGCTCAGCTATCAGTCCTGCCAGGTACATAGCATCGTATACACCTGAGTCGTAAAGCTCTAATGATAATTGGTGCCCATTTTTTATCTTTTTTTGAATCTTTTTGAGCTCTTCTACTTTTACCCCATAGAGTGGTTCATTAATACCATGTTTCAGCAGCACTTTTTTTATGGAATCGAGGCCAAGGGCTTTTAATTGGTCGAGGATTTCGGCAGATGTCATATCTATATTATTTTGGCTTTTCGGATGCTAATATATAAGTTTTTAACAAATTGCCCTGAAATAGGGTCAGATATAGCCATGAATTTATTAAAAATTAGTGAAAAACTTGGCATAGCCCCAGAACAATCCTAAATTTATACCGGTTCTAACCCCCAAACTTACTTTTATAACTGTGGACAATAACCAGGAAAATCAAAGAGGACGTAATAGCAATAATGGTCTTGAGGAAAAGGATAGGAAAACTAAGAGACGCATACGCCTCCTTTGGATTTCTTTCTGTACCTCAATGGTTCTTTTTATCCTATTGGTTATGGGTATTAACTATGGCATTTTTGGTTATATGCCATCAATTGCCGAATTAGAGAATCCACAAAATGCACTTTCATCAGAGGTATATGGGTCAGATGGTGTATTGCTGGGGCGTTATTATGTAAAAGACCGCAGCAATAGTAAGTATACCGAGATATCATCTAACATTACAAATGCCCTGAAAGCTGCCGAAGATGTGCGTTTTGAAGAGCATTCAGGTATTGACCCTATAGCTACTGCAGCACTGCCATTTTACGCATTAATTCATAAACGCAGGGGCTCCTCAACCCTGACCCAACAGTTAGCCAAGAACCTTTTTCCACGTAATAAGGAGCATTGGTATCTATTGCCTATAATGAAATTGAAGGAGTGGGTGCTTGCTGTGAAACTGGAACGCAACCTTACCAAGAATGAAATTATTACCCTATACCTTAATACGGTTCCTTATGGTGATAATATTTATGGTATCCGCAATGCATCACTTACTTTTTACAATAAGGCCCCTGATAAGGTGAGTGTAGACGAGGCCGCCGTGCTTGTAGGTATGCTTAAGTTGAATAGCGTATATAATCCACGCACACACCCCGAAAGGTCTAAAGGCCGTAGGAATATTGTATTGGATCAGATGTATAAATACAATTTTATCAATCAGGCTCAATTGGATTCTTTAAAAGCTAAGAATACACCGCTTGATTACCATAAAACCGACCATAATGAAGGCTTGGCTCCCTACTTCAGGATGATAGTGGAGCAGCAGGTTAAGGCTGCTTGTAAGGATTTGAAAAAAGCTGATGGTACTCCTTTGAACATCTATAAAGATGGTCTGAAAATTTATACGACTATCGATACCCGTATGCAGCGTTATGCCGAAGAGGCTATGCAGGAACACCTTACCGACCTACAAAGAATGTTTATGAACCAGCCTGGCTATAAGGATGGTACCATTTGGGAAAAGAACCTTGCTATCCAGAAAATATTGGCCAATAGCATCAAAGCCACCGAGAGGTACAATGCTCTATTAAAGCAAAACATGAGCGAAGAAAAAGCACAAGCTGAAATGAGGAAGCCAGTGAAAATGAAGGTTTTTGCGTGGAATAAGGCGCGCTACAAGGATACTGTTATGAGTCCGGTCGATTCTATTAAATATACCAAAACTTTCCTCCAATCGGGCTTTATGGCAATGGATCCATTCACAGGTGAGGTGAAGGCGTGGGTAGGGGGTATTGACCATAACTTCTTTCAGTACGACCACGTAAACCAGAATACCAAACGCCAGGTAGGTTCAACCATAAAACCATTATTGTATACCTACGCCATCAATGCGGGCTTCTCTCCATGCGGCAATGTATCTACCATGGCCCAGGAATTCCCTACCATGGATAAACCCTACGATGCCGATTTCGAAAAGCCTTGGGGCGAGCAAGTACCTATGAAATACGCATTGGCCCAATCAATTAATAATTCAGCCCTATATGTGTTAAAGCAAGTAGGCATAGACTCATTTGTAGCATTTGGTAAAAAATGTGGCATCACTGGTAATTTGGAGCCCTTCCCTTCCGTAGCATTAGGTGTTTCCGATATTTCTTTATATGAGATGATGGGGGCATATAGTATGTTCCCGGCAGGAGGTATGAATTCGCAACCATTTTTCCTAAGTAAGATAGAGGACAAGAACGGTATGCTGATAAAGAACTATGCCCCTGTACAAAAGGAAGTTGTTAACTCAACTACTGCCTACAAAATGATTACTATGATGCGTGACGTGGTAGACCATGGTACGGGTGCAAGATTGAGATTTAAATACAATATCTCAGCCGATGTGGCTGGTAAAACTGGTACTACCAGTAATCAGGCCGATGGTTGGTTTATAGGTTATTGCCCGCAATTATTGGCCGGCTCATGGGTAGGTTGCGACGATAGGGATTTTAGGTTCCAGCGTGAGTCACTAGGGCAAGGTGCATCAGTGGCTCTACCTATTTGGGCCTACTTCATGAAGCGTGTTTATGCCGATAAAAGTCTGAACATAGACCCCAACAAACGCTTTGCCATCCCTGAGGGTTTCGTAGATTGTACTGCAAGTGATACTACTAAGAAGAAGTAGATTTTATTAGGGAAATAATAGTTGATGTCAGATTTGCCATTAATTGGTCCTGAATTTTTATGCTATGAGTTATGGTACCTACGAGCAAATAGACAAAGGTAAGTATAGAAAACTAATATGCTCATCGGCTAAGAAGGATGCCAAAAAAAGCAGAACCCGCAGGCAAAGAAAAACTATGACTATAATAAAATATAGGGGTTGGGTGCTGTGATGTTTTTCTTCTGAAAACAGGTCTATTTCACCAATTTTGTTTTCACAAATAGGGAAATAACCCGAAAAATGTAGAGCATTCTCTTTATAATTTATTGTTTTAATGCTTCCTTATTGCCCCACTTATAGACTTTATCACTAAAGTAAGTAATATAGTTGTACTCACCAATAATGCTGCCCATACCGGCCAACCTGGTAGAGGAGCAAGAATAAGCCCTTGAGATTTGGCCATGTTTGCTACTATTTGCTGGGCTCCAATAACGCCAATCGCCGATACCAGTATAGTGCCTAATACCAGTGGTAAGAAGCGCTTAATCATAAACTTGCTCAGGTACTTTGGACCATAACCTAGTTCCAATAATAGGGTTAGGGATTGTTTGGCCCTGGCAATGGTGAGCTCTATAAACAGGATAAACACCAGTGTGCTTATACTCATTAATAGCAGGGATAGAACACCTGTTGCAGTGCTTACCATCTCAACAATGGCTCTTATTTTGCTCCAGCGCAGGTTTTGTGAATTTGTGGTATAGTCGTGTTGCTGCAGGTAGTTGGCAAAACGGGTATCTGATGGATCTAAAGTTTTGAGTATCAATTGTGATGGTTCTTCCGAAACCCCGGACTGCCCATAGGTTTTATTGCCATAATCTATAAACGATTGTGGTGCAAATACCGACCCAATCCTATCTGAAAATCCAACCACATGCGCCAAAAACGCCTCGGTATGGTCG
>CANGSR010000052.1 GCA_947456055.1 Chitinophagaceae bacterium | reverse complement strand
GTACCATGATAGGCAATTCCACATGTTCTATACCGTATGATGATACTGTAACCTCTGAAAAAGTACCTATTATACATATACACCTGTTGGCAACTGTTTCTATTATTGCCTTGCACAACCCTATTTGTGCCGGCACTATGGATACCTTCATTGCCTCAGTGGTAAACCCCGGTGCTGGTTATAGCTTCGAATGGTATATCGACAGTACCCTGGTAGTAGGTGTAATTGGAGATTCATTGATTACTAATCTTTTGCACGACGGTAGCATAGTCTATTGCAAATTGATTGCACCTGACTCCTGCGTTAGTGACCACGTTTCCAACTCAGTGGCAGTGACTATGACAGTTATTTCCCTAAGCCCTACCAGTGTTACTACTTCATTAATCGCAGGTTCTAACCCTGGATGTTTAGATTCTACTGTTACCTTCAAAGGGTTCTTCACCAACTTTGGTGCTGGCCCTGGCTACGAGTGGTACATCAATGGTGTAAAAGTAGCAACAGATACTTCCGTATTCGATACATTGTATCATGATGGTGACATTCTTACCTTCAAGGTATTTGCCAAAACAGGTGGATGCTATACACACGATACCATTACTTCACCACCAATACTTATGGTGAGGGATAGTACCCCGCCCTACCCATGGGTTTCGCTGATTGGGAATCTCTTGGTGGCTAATACAGGTGGATATTACGACTGGTATTATAGCCCTAACGTTGGTGGCCCATATACTATTGTACCGGGCGAACATAACCAAACTTACCATCCTACCGGGCCAAACCTGGGTTATTACTATTGCGTAAAAGACACACAAAACTGTTTCTCTCCACCATCAAACATCATCTACATTTCATTGTTGAAGGTGAATAACGTTTTTGGCTCATCAGTAAAACTATACCCTAACCCAACAACTGGTATGCTGAATATAGATTTTGGCAACCAGGCCAAAACCATGAAAATGGACGTTTACAGCATGGGTGGCCAGGGTCTTTTACATGAGGATATCACCAACCAGTTCCGCCACGAAACCGACCTATCCTACCTGCCAGAGGGAATGTACTTTATAGTATTGCGTGACGATGAGGGGGCCATGGATACCTATAAGATTCAAATCCAAAAATAACAATTTAAGTATATTTTGAAAAAGAGCGGCTGCATTGTTTGTAGCCACTCTTTTTTTATTGCGCATTTTAATTGAAAATCGCACCATGTCGTTCGGCGTAGTCTTCAGACTACGTCGCAGTGGCAGCAAATCTCCCGATATGCGAAATAAATAAGAATGAGCATAAACCGAAAAAAACTTGCATTTCTAAGACTGCTAAACTTATATGATATTTACATTTCACAAAGCCCCTCCCACCTTCCCGGTAAAATCAAATTCAGCAATTCCCCTCCAGCTTTACACTGTTTTTCCGGGTGCATAAAACCCATTTTCAGATTCATACCTCCAAAATATCACTTGGCACTACATTCATCTATATCTAATATTACATAGAAAATAATCAGTTACCAAAAAAATGCACTTTTTATCCACATGCACGTGGATAATCCAAAATATGTCCTTATATTACGCTTTCATTACTTTTACCTTAATCAAATTACACGTCATGGTGGTCAAAATTTGACTGCTATGCTATTTATATGTAATAAATTTTTTATGAATAAAAAACTTATACTCTCGATCGGGCTTGCGTTTCTGGGCTCTCTACTATCTTTTGGCCAGGGTTTCTGCCCTCCCAATGTCGATTTCGAATACGGCAATTTCACCAACTGGATTTTGTACCGTGGTACCAACACTTCTGTAGGTACTACCGCAGTTTGGACAATGGCTACAACCGCCGCAGCACCAGGACTCCACACGGTTACCTCGGGTACTGGCACCGATATTTTTGGAGGCTTCCCTATTGTCGAGCCGTTTGGAGGAAACTTTTCCCTAAAATTGGGAAGGGATACAACCAATTACAATGCCGATGGCGCCCGTTATTATATTCATGTACCATCAGGTACCACATCTTATAGCCTGGTATACAAATATGCTATGGTAATGGAAAATCCGGCAGGTCATGCGGCTTATGAGCAACCACGTATGGTCTTGTCTGCATTAGATTCTGCAACTGGAACATCTATCCCATGTGCAACTTATAATTACGTAAGTGGATCCACCGTACCAGGCTTTATACCTGTAACAGGTCGTGCCAATACGTATTATAAAAACTGGACCACAGGTAATATGAAATTCCCGGGGATGAACGGACGCACCGTAACCCTTGATTGTAAGGTAGGAGGATGTACCCAGGGTGGCCACTGGGGCTATGGTTACCTGGATATGAGTTGTGGGCTTTTTGCTATTTCTACTGTTTCGTGTGGAGCAACAACAGCCACACTTGCTGCTCCTACTGGCTATTCAGCCTATTCATGGAGAGATTCTGCAACTTTCTCTACAGTATATGGTTCTACCCGTATTGTTACAGTTACAGTTCCTACTACTACAGTTACTTATGCGGTAATATGTACCCCTTACTCAGGTTACGGATGTACAGATACATTATATACACAGGTTGTACCTACCAACCTTGTAGTTCATGCCAGCAACGATACTGCAATATGCCGTGGTGCCAGTGTAGCCCTTACAGCAGGAGCTACCGACATTTCTTTACCATTAACCTACAGCTGGATTCCTGCCACTGGGTTAAGTTGTACAACCTGTTCAAATCCAACAGCAACACCTACTGTAACTACCTCCTATGTCGTCACGGTACGGGATGCCGGGGGGTGTTTACAGTCAGATACTGTTAATATTACTGTTTACCCTGTACCAACAGCCATTGTAGGCATAACCAGTGTCTGCCAGGGGCAAACCGGAGGCTTATTTGATGGGGTTTCAGGTGGAACCTGGATAAGTGGTAATACATCTGTTGCTACTATTGGCAGTGCAACCGGTGTACTAACCGGTGTATCTGCAGGTACAGTATTAATCACGTATTCCGAAGGTGGCATTTGTAATGCCTATACCACAGCAACCGTCAACCCTAATCCGGTTTCCATTAGCGGCCCATCAGGGGTATGTATTGGCCTTACCGCCAATTTTACAGACGCCACAGCCGGTGGAGTGTGGTCGAGTAGCAACACAACAATTGCCACCATTGGTTCTACCACCGGGGTAGCAACGGGTGTGGGTATTGGGAATGCAATAATAACATACAGGCTGCCAACTGGTTGCCTCACTACCACTACAATTACAGTCAATCCACTTCCTCCATTAATATCAGGTACAAATACTGTATGTATCGGAGCCTTAACTTATTTATCTAATTCAATGTCGGGTACCTGGACCAGTGGGACTACCAGTGTAGCCACAATTGGGTTAACTACAGGAATAGTAACTGGTATTGCAGCCGGAACATCTATTATCACCTTTACTTTACCTACATCCTGCATTATAACAACAACAGTGCTGGTCAATTCGCTACCATTACCAATCACAGGCACCATGTCAGCATGTGAAGGTGGTTTCACCTCTACATTAGGTGACCCTACCCCTGGCGGCACATGGAGTAGTAGTGACCCATCATTAGCAACAATTGGTTCAACTACAGGTGTAGTTACCGGCGTTATTGCTGGTACAGTTACCATCACCTATTCAGTAGGTGCAAGTGGCTGTTACACAAGCTCAACTTTTGTTATTAATCCAACTCCTAACCCAATTACCGGTTTAACCAGCCTTTGTTTGTATGCGACCACAGTCCTTTCAGATACTGGAGGAGGAACATGGTCCAGCAGTAGTACATCTATTGCTACTGTCGATGTGGCTACAGGGCTCGCAACCGGAGTAGCCCTTGGTGCTACAACAATTACCTACAGGCTACCAACAGGCAGTTACACCACTACCCCACTCACTGATTATCCTAATCCGGTTGCAATTACCGGAACCACTACTATATGCGTGGGTGGAAATAGTACATTGTCTGATGCCACAGCGGGTGGTACGTGGACCACAAGTAATGCTTCAGTAGCTGCCATAATATCCACCCTTGGATTAATGACAGGAATTTCTGCTGGTACAGCAACCATCACCTATACATTAAGTACCGGATGTTATACCACAACTTCAGTACTTGTGACTGCTGCTCCAGGACCAATATTGGGTACCAATACAATTTGTGTAGGTTCCTCTACTACATTAAGTGATGTGGTAGTTGGTGGAACCTGGGTAAGTAGCCGCACAGCTACTGCTACCATTGGTTTATCTTCAGGTATTGTAACAGGTGTAGCCGCAGGTACTACTGTTATCACTTATTCATTAGGAAGTAGCTGCCGCGTAACAAGGGTTGAATCAGTAAACCCACTGCCTGTTGCTATTGCTGGTAGTACAAGCCTATGTATTTCCGGTACTTCAACTTTAACAGATGCAACCGCTGGTGGCTACTGGACCAGTAGTAATACAACTGTGGCCTCAGTAGGTTCCGGAACAGGTACCGTTATTGGGTTGTCCATAGGAACAGCTAATATTACTTATACATTACCTACAGGTTGTTATATTACCCAAAGTGTAGTGGTAAATCCAACCCCTACTGCCATCACCGGCTCTACAAGTGTCTGCGTAGGCGCTACAAGTACCCTGGCTGATGCTATAACAGGCGGCTATTGGTTAAGTAGTAATACCACAAGGGCAGTTATTGGGACTGGCAGCGGTATAGTCACAGGGGTGGCATCAGGAACCGCCATCATTACCTATACATTTGGAGGAAGCTGTTATGCAACCACAATTGTTACCGTCAATCCTGTACCGGCCAATATTACAGGGACACTAACAGTATGCGAAGGTGCTTCAACCACATTAAGTGATGCAACTGCCGGTGGCACCTGGATCAGCACTAATACAACAGTTGCTACCATTGGCACATCAGGTATTGTGAGTGGCCTTGTAGCTGGCACCTCTGTTATTACCTACCGACTTGCAACATCATGTTATGCATTAGCAACGGTTACTGTTAATACTACTCCTTTACCTATTACCGGACTGTCAAATGTATGTACAGGTCTTACGGTAACCCTGGGAGAAGCTACCACAGGAGGAACCTGGGCAAGTAGTAATACCTCTGTGGCTACAATAGGCACAACGGGTATTGTAAGCGGTATCTTAGCCGGATCATCAACTATTACTTATGCCCTGCCTACCGGATGTTATACAACCAGGATAATATCTGTTTATACTTCACCAACTGCAATATCAGGCCCTACAGCCGTTTGCGTTGGTGCCAGTATCACATTATCTGACGGAACAACTGGCGGTATATGGATAAGCACCAATACTACTGTAGCTACAATTGGATCCACAACTGGTATAGTAAACGGATTGGCTCTTGGTACAACAATTATAAGCTATACTACTGCGGGTTTATGTACAGTGACTACTACAGTAACTGTTAGCCCTACCCCAACAGCCATCTTAGGCCCAACCAATATATGCAATGGCACTACAATCACATATACCGATGCTGTTACAGGTGGATCATGGACAAGCAGTAATGTATCTGTTGCTTCTGTTAACTCAACATCAGGTGCCGTTACTGGGGTTTCACCAGGTACAGCAATCCTTACCTATTCGCTAGGCTCAGGTTGTACCGCCTTCAAAACTGTTACAGTTACCCTCGCTCCTTCTATTATCTCAACTGCTACACCAATATGTGTAGGTGCTACGCTTACCCTCACAGATAGTTTAAGCGGTGGCTCATGGACAAGTTCTAATATTGGTATTGCCACTATAGCTTCTGCCAGCGGAATTGTAACCGGAGTAAGTGCAGGCACTAGTAATATAACTTATATGATGCCATCGGGATGCTATGCCGCCACTGTTGTAACCATTCTGGCTACACCGGCAGCCATAACAGGTCCTACAAATATTTGTGCAGGACTTACCACAACAATATTTGATGCTACCACAGGTGGTACATGGACTTCAAGTAATGTTTCTGTGGCAACCATTGGTACCACAGGATCTGTATCCAGTATTGCTTCAGGTACCCTTACATTTACCTATACATTATCTACTGGTTGTTTTGCAACCTATTCCTTCACAGTTAATACCTCCCCAACCACAATTACTGGTCCATCTGCATTATGTATTGGTTCAACCCTAACAATTGGCGATGGAGTACCAGGTGGCACATGGTCGAGCGGAACTAGTACCGTGGCTACTATTGGTGCTACTACCGGTGTAGTTAGTGGTCTTACTTTAGGCACAACGGTCGTAACTTATATTCTTCCTTCTGGTTGTTCAATAACCACTACATTAACAGTTAGTCCTACTCCTACTGTTATTACTGGCCCATCTACTGTATGTACCGGAGCTACTATTACCTGCCTCGATTCAATACCAGGTGGTGTTTGGATAAGCAGCAACACATCAGTAGCTACAATTGGTAGCCTGTCTGGTATTTTGACCGGCTTAACAGTTGGCACTACTACTGTTACCTATTCATTAGGTTCAGGATGTACTGCTACACGAGTGATATCAGTTATTGCTTCGCCACTTTCCATAACCGGTGCTGCCAGCGTTTGCCAGGGTTCATCATTAACCCTTAGTGATTTAACCTCTGGTGGTACCTGGACTAGTAGCAATACTTCAGTTGCTACTGTAGGTGCTGCAACCGGAGTAGTAAATGGCGTTAGCATTGGTACTGCTGTCATTACTTATACCACCAGCAATGGCTGTTTCGCAACAAAATCAATTACAGTTAATCCAATCCCATTAGCTATTTCCGGTACCTTATCAGTATGTGTGGGTTCTACAACCCCACTTGCAGATGCTACCTCAGGCGGAACATGGGGAAGTAGCAATACATCTATTGCAACCGTTACGTCAACCGGAGGTGTTGTTTCTGGAATTACTGCCGGCACCTGCACTATTACCTATACTATAGGCCTTGGTTGTATTACTACAGCAGTAGTTACAGTTTTTCCAACCCCGCTACCTATTGCGGGTTCTGTTAGTTTGTGTAATGGTTCTTCAACTTTATACACCGATGTTACAACTGGAGGAACATGGTCGAGCAGCAATATTTCAGTTGCAACAATTGGTTCCTCAACAGGTGTTGTTAACAGTGTCGGGCTTGGTACTTCAATAATTACTTATGCTTTACCTGGAGGTTGTATTGCTACCAGGACTATTACAGTTTATCCTAACCCACTTCCAATTTCAGGTATCGCTTCTATATGCGTAGGGGCAACCACTACACTTGCCGATGCAACAGCAGGCGGAACATTTGCAAGTAGTAATACTGCCGTAGCCACAGTTGTTGCTACAACCGGCATCGTCACTGGCGTTACTGCAGGCACTGCTACTATAACTTACACTGTAGCAGCAGGTTGTTATTCTACAACAGTTGTTACTGTTAATCCTACACCTACAGCTATCACAGGTGTTACAGTAATGGGTGTAAGTGCAGTGAATACCTTATCTGATGCAGTAAGTGGCGGTACATGGTCAAGCTCTGATCCATCAATTGCATCTATAGTATCTACTACAGGTACTGTTACGGGTATTGTCGTTGGTACTTGTACTATTACTTATGCTATTGGCAGCTGCTACGCTACTACTACTGTTGTTATCAATACATCTCCTGGCCCTATTGGCGGTCCGGCAAGTATATGTTTAGGTACATCTACCACTTATACCGACGGTGTAGGTGGTGGAACCTGGAGCAGCAGTGCCCCTGGAATTGCGTCTGTAGGGGTAACTACAGGTGTGGTTAATGCAATTGCATTAGGCACCACTACACTTACCTATTCTTTAGGTACTTGCTGTATCGTAACCAAAGTGATTACAGTTAGCCCTGTTCCTGGTGCTATTACCGGAACAACCGGTATCTGCGAGGGTCAGACTACTACATTATCTGATTTAACACCAGGCGGTACCTGGAGTGATGCTGCCTATACTGCAACAGCTACCATCATTACCGGTTCAGGTGTGGTTACTGGTGTTGCTGCTGGCTCGGCTATCATTACTTACCAGTTAAGTGGTGGTTGTTCTGCTTATAAAACAGTTACAGTTTATCCTGCCCCAACAACTATTTCAGGACCATCATCTGTTTGTCAATCATCCAGTATCACCCTTACCAATGGTATAGGTGGTGGTACCTGGATAAGCCGTACACCTGCTGTTGCAACTATTAATGCTGTTTCAGGTATTGTAAATGGCTTGACATCAGGTTCAACTATTATAAGCTATTCATTGGCATTTGGTTGTATGACAACCACAACTGTAGTTGTAAACCCAATTTCACCAATATCTGGTCCGGCCAATCTTTGTGAGGGTGGTTCTATAACCCTTACTGATGCTACACCTGGTGGAACATGGGATGATGCTTCCTATTACACTATTGCTACTATTACAGCTACCTCAGGTGTAGTAAGTGGCCTGGCAGCAGGTACTGCATCAGTTACCTATACTATGCCTACAGGATGTTCTGCAAGCACTACCATCCTGGTTAACCCTAATCCGGCTACTATTGTTGGTGCACCAGCTGTATGTGTAAGTAGCCAAACTACAATGAGTGATGCTACACCAGGTGGTACATGGTCTACAAGTGGCCCTGCTGCTTCAGTAGTATCAACCACAGGTGTTGTTACAGGACTTGCTTCAGGTATTGCGCCGCTTACTTACACCATGTCTACTGGTTGTAAAGCAACCTCATCAATCCTTGTTAATCCACTTCCGGCAACAATCGTTGGCTCAGCTAATGATTGTGAAGGTGAATCAATACTATTAACAGATGCAACATCAGGCGGATCATGGTCAGTTTCTGGTTTTGCCAGTATTGGTGCCGTATCAGGTGTATTAATAGGAGGTTCAGCAGGTTCAGCAATTGTAAGCTACACTTTAGGAACCGGTTGTTTAACTACTAAAACAATTACCATAAATGCATTACCTGCACCTATAACAGGTACAGACCATGTATGCGTAGGTGATAATGTTACTCTAAATGAAACCACCTCTGGTGGTACCTGGGCTAGCAGCGATGCTACAATAGCTACTATCACCTCATCCGGGGTTGTTACTGGCAGGAGAGCCGGCGTTGCCACTTTATCATATACATTGGGTACTGGATGTTATGCTACTGCTCCATTTAATGTTATTCCTTTACCATCAATAATTACTGCACCGCCTTCAGTTTGTACAGGCACTTCTGTAGTACTTACCGACTCTGTTGCTGGTGGTGCCTGGGAAAGTAGCAATCCGTCAATTGCAACAATCAATGCACTTACAGGTAACTTATCTGGCCTTGCTTCAGGTACCATCCTTGTATCCTACACTTTAGGTACAGGATGCCGTATGGTTAGCTCAATTATTATCAATCCGGTATCACCAATAAGCGGACCATCAAGTGTTTGTATTGGCCAATCAATCAACCTGTCTGATACTACTATAGCAGGGACATGGGCTAGTACCAATACATCTATAGCTACAATTTTAGCCATTGGAGATTCTACTGCACGTGTTACTGGTGTTGGCGCAGGTTCAGTGGTCATCGACTACACCCTTCCTACTGGTTGTATAGCTTTGAAAACTATTACGGTTATTAACCTGCCTTCACCTATTACAGGCCCTGCGGCATTATGCGTTGGCCAGTCTGCCACTTACCATGATTTCACACCATTTGGTACATGGACACTTACCAATACATCACTTGCCAGCATTAACCCTGTTTCGGGTTTGCTTAATGCACTGGTATCGGGAACTGATACTATTGTTTATTCTGCAGGTGGCTGTCCTATTTCAAAAGTATTAACTATCAATCCGCTACCAACACCAATAGGAGGCCCAACTGAGGTATGTCAATCTCAATCAATAACCCTCACAAACGGTGTGCCTGGTGGTTTATGGACAAGCAGCAGTTTTGCTTATGCATCTATTGGTGCTACAACTGGATTGGTAAATGGCGTATTAGCAGGTACCGCAACAATATCTTATACCTTAAGTACAGGTTGTGCTTCTGGAACAGTAATTACTGTTAATCCTCCAACTGCACCAATAGTTGGTAGTCCATTCATTTGTATGGGTAATAACTCACTCTATACCGATGCTACCCCAGGTGGCCTGTGGAGCAGTTTAGCACCTGGTATTGCTTCTATTGATATAAGCACTGGTGATGCAACTGGTATCGCCCTGGGTACTACTATTATTACCTATACCGATGGTCATGGTTGTAAAGCCCTTAAAACAGTGTCAGTTGTTAATAACCCAGCTCCTATTACTGGCCCACCACAGGTTTGTGTTGGTGCCTCAATTACAATGACTGATGTTTCAGGAACTTCTGTTTGGTTAAGTAGCAACCCAGCTATTGCTGTAGTAGGATCTACTACAGGTATTGTAACTGGTATTAACCCAGGCCCTGCAACAATTGTGCTTAGTCTGGGTGGTGGTTGTACGGCTCTTGCCAATATTACTGTTAATCCGGTACCAGCCCCTATTACAGGTATATTCCAGTTGTGTTCAGCTACCCTGACTTCATCAGCAACTTCATCACTTTTCGATGGAACGCCTGGCGGAACATGGACAAGCTCAAACCCTGGTGTAGCTACAATAGATGCTTCGGGACTTGTTACCGCTGATTCGGCAGGTTATACTACTATTTCCTATACTATGCCATCGGGTTGCTTTGTAACTACTACAGTGCATGTATTCCCTACTCCGGGAACTATTACAGGTACTATTAAACAATGCCTTGGCTCACAATACAATCTTACTAATAGTATTACAGGTGGTGCATGGACTAGTTCAGACCCATCAATTGTAAGTATTGGGTCTATAAGCGGCCATGACACTGCCCGTGCATTAGGTACTGCTATTGTACAATATGTAATAGGCCCTGGTTGTACCTCTTACCAAACAGTAACAGTTGTTCCATTGCCAATCGTTTATACTGTAGGTGGTGGTGGTAATTATTGCGACCACGGAACAGGTGTTCATATTACTTTAAGCGGTTCAAACACTGGTGTGAACTATATGCTCTATAGAGGCAGTACCGCAGTTGGTATGTTTGCTGGCACTGGAGCATCTTTAGATTTTGGTTTACAAACCGTGGCTGGCACCTACCATGTAACAGCTACAAGTACACTTACTGATTGTAGCATTACTATGGCTGGCTCGGTAGCTGTGATTATTGATCCTAATGTAGTACCTGCAGTAGGCATTACAACAGGAATAGGAGATACAGTATGTACAGGAACAATGACCACATTTACAGCATTACCAACCAACGGTGGCACTACACCAATCTACCTGTGGAGTGTGAATGGCACCAATGTAGGTTCAGGCCCGGCTTATACATTTGTACCTGCTGATGGGGATAGGGTGAAGGTAATAATGACCAGCAATGCTCATTGTGTACTTCCCGCTACTACAACATATACTAAGACAATTCACGTTCAGGCATATGTAAATCCAACAGTTAGCTTTAATTCCGACCCTAACGATACATTGTGTAAAGGAATCGCAGCTACATTTACAGCAATACCTGGTTATGGAGGCCCAACACCTTCATTTACCTGGACAGCTAACAGGCGTCCAATAGGCTTTGGCAATCCGGTAAGTTACATACCAAATAATTACGACACCATACAGTGTGTTATGGTAAGCAACTTCCCTTGCCGCAATACGGATACGGGTTATAGTACTAAGATGATTATGATTGTGGATACACCAATGATACCACATGTAACTGTAACTTCAAATACAGGCTATACAACAGGCCCTGCTGATCCGCTTACCTTAATTGCTAATGTTACAGATGGTGTTTTCCCTACCTACCAATGGTTCATAAACAGTGTTCCTGTAATAGGTGCTACTAATGCTACATTTACACATGTAGGCTATGATAGTACCTTCGAAGATTCAGTATCTGTAGTTGTAACCAATAAGGGTATCTGCCCAATGTCAAACCATGGATGGGCATACATCAGGGTGAGCAGCCTTGGTACTGGTTCATTATCATTAAATGGTGGCAACATCCACATAGTACCTAATCCTAACAAGGGTATATTTACCATAAGTGGAAATGTAAACAACCAGATGAACAGCAATATGGACATTGAAATTACCAACATGATAGGCCAGGTAGTTTACAAGGGTACATTAAAGGTTAATAATGGATCAGTTCACGAGCAGGTTCAGCTAAGTAATGAACTGGCAAATGGCATCTACCTATTTTCACTGCATTCTGCGGAAGGCATTGAAAACCTTCATTTTGTAATTGACAAATAAAACACACTAGTATTAAAATATAAAACCGCCTCCATTGTGGGGCGGTTTTTATTTGTACCTATATGTTCGGCGGAGACTCTGTTTAAGTCGCAGATCCAGCAATTCTCCGAATTGCGAAAAACCAGATTTCTCCAACTGGCGCAAGTGTTACGGAGGATCACTTGTGTCTACCTAAATCTTCCCGTCTGCGACAGGCAATCGTAGTACCAAGGACCAATAACCACCCCTGCCAAATAGCGTACCACCCCAATAGTCTAATTCGCATAAGCATAACAAGGCAAGACAATTTTTGGGATTAGGATATTGAGTAATGTGGGATCGGCGGGATGTTGTAATGGTAGAGACAGATTGAATCCCTCTCTGGGAAGGATTGCAATATATATGAATTCCGGATTTCCCAACTTGCGCCATTGTTCCCCCTGCATATTTTGAAATTGTTTCATCCACAGAAAAAGCAGCTTGCCAATGACGCATGGTGGGATTCAGCTTAATCAAAATAATTAGCTTCAATCTGCGGTTCAGACAAAAAGACCTATAGGGTAATTACACCACTATCCCACCTTCACAGCTTTTACCTCCATTATACCCTGCACAAAATAATAACGCTTATTGGCCAGGTTGCGGCAACGGGTGCGGGTGCGGATTTTTTCGATTTTTTGGAATATTTGACCGTCTTCCAGTTCAAAGCATTCATTTACCTCAAGGTCATCAACGAGTTTGAAGCCGGGTTTGCGCTCATCATACCGGTAAAGGGCTTTAAAGAGTTTGGGGTCGGTGCATGTGCTGGCGGCTGGATTATTGATATAGGCTATCAAGGCCTTTTCAACATCGGGCGGAAAGTATTTTTTACCAATAAAAGGGATTAGTACTTGTCTGAACTGGCTTTTCCATTCATCACCATGAGGCGATACTTTGTGCTTGTGGATATTGTAAGTGAGTAAATGGGCCAGTTCGTGCAGGAGGGTAACCAAAAAGCTGTACCTATTCAAATTGCAATTGATACTGATTCTGTGAAAAGGATTATCAGGTACTGGATTGCGGTAGTCGCCTAAAACACTTTTACGCTCATGGGTGATGGTGAGGTGGATAACATGGGTTTGAAAAAAAGGTTCAATCTGCTCAAAAGAACCCGGAGGCAAGAATTTCTCCAAAAAGTTGAGTGATGTTTCCTTTTTCTTCATGATGTACCTACAAAAATAAAGCAAGATTCAATTGGCTATTCAATAGGGGTATAAATAAAGCCTTTGGAATACGCATAATTAATGGCTTGGCTCCTATGCATTAAAATAAAATAGAACATCCTTCTAGCTCCCTTCTCCTCGCTCAATGCCACTGCACGAATGAGGAATAGCCGACTCAAGAATATTGTGCTACTCCCTCCTTATTGAGCTTTTAAAACAATGAATTTCCTTATTTCGAAACCTTAGCCATTCTTTGCAAAAAGATAGTCTCTACTACCGAATAGACAAGGTAGGTGCCGAAGAACACAAAAACAATTGGCACGTATAGGTTCTTCCTATTAAGTACCACATAGAGCAATATGGTGAACATGCATACCATAATCTTTAGGAAGGTAGCACTATATACACCACTCACAAATGCCTGGGGACGGCCATTCAATTGCCTGCCCACCATAATATAGGAGAACATAGCCAAAAGCAACATAAGCACATTGCCAGCTTCCAGGGCTAATAAATCGAACCGGGGCATTGTCTTGGTCAGAAATACAAACACAACAGTAAGTGCCACAAATACTACAGCTATAGATATGATAAACGACTTTTTCATTTTTTCGGTTTGTTTAATTGTTTAATCAACTGCCATAGCGAAACCGCCAGGGCCAAAACAGGGAAAACAATAATAAATAGGGCACTCACCCCTATTTTTTTATCAAGATAGTAACCACCCCATACAGCCATTGCCAGCATCACCATCCATTGGGTGGCAAGGCCTGCATAGCGCATCATGTCCTGCTGTTTGGTATTGGGTTCCATATTACAGTATTGCAAAACTGGCTATTTCCGTGTTTTACTTGTGCAAATATCCACTTTATTAACCGAGTATAGAACAGAACTATTAAGATTTGCGACAGAAAAAGGTATGCCCGTCTTTTTTCACGAATTAATAAAAGATTATTGGCTCTAAAACTTCAATTATTTTATATTTTTGACCTCCCTCTTATAATTTGGCTGAGGCAGACATTTTTATAAAATATTTCTGCGGTATTAGCGTTTAAGTTGGGAGAAAACAGGGCTCAATTTGAATTTCAGGATAACGATATTTATAATATTAGGTTTCATTCTTTTCATAAGCTTCTCATCCACATTGGCCCGTCCGGCTTATGTGTATGCAGAGGATTATGACATGCCCGATTCTTCTATTTTCAGTTCTGAAGACAGTGCTAAAATAGCCAAAGCCCATATAGCTGATAGCACCAAGGCTGCAAGAACCTATTTGGCCGACAGCACAAAAGAAGCCCGTAAACACCTTACTGACAGTGTAAAACTAGCCAGGCAGGCCAAAACTGATAGCACTGCTGCCATTCGTAAATACAGAGAAAGTAAACATTTTAAAGATAGTGTTGCCAGGTCTAAACTCAGCAAGGCAAATAAGCTCAAAAAAAGCAGGCAGACACATGCCGACTCAATAAAAGAGGCACGTGAAAATGCCATGGATAGTATTGCTACTACCCGCAAAACAAAAAGTGATAGTGTAAAATCGATCCAGAAAAAAAGGACTGACAGTATTGCAGCAAAATCGAAGTACAAAAAGAGCAAACGCTATACTGATAGTGTGTCTATAGCCCGGCACGACCATATGGATAGCCTGCATGAGGCCCAGCAAAAAACAAGGGATAGCATTGCCTCCATAAGAAAACACAGCCTGGATAGTTCTAAAACTATAAGAAAGCATGTGGCAGATAGCCAAAAAGCGGTAAGGCTAAAATTTTCTGATAGCCTGAAGGCTGTGCACAAAGTGCGTGCTGATAGCTTATTGAAAATAAAGAAAGCTAAAGAAGCCCTGGCTAAGGCTAAGGACAAAAAGAAGGAAGATGGCCTGAAGCTGAAACTGGAATTAAAGATGAAGCAAAAGCATGACTCTTTTTCTAATAAAGCCATGCTGAAGCATCCCTGGTCGCCAATGCGCAGGGCAATGCAGAATTCATTTACGCATTATAACTACTATTATAATGCAAACCGGAAAATGGAGGAGGCACTGCTTAATATGCAGCGATCGAGAAAGGAAAACTACGATTCGGTGATAGGCCTATATCCATTCGACCCTAACAGGGATAGTTCCCTTATGTCGAGCGATATGGATACCATTGTGCATAAGGTATCTGTAGCCATACAAATACATGACCCCAGGGTGAAGTGGGCCAATGACCTTTATATGCTATTGGGGCAAGCCTATTACTATAGAGGCAAGTATGAGAATGCAGCTATAGCATTCCGCTATATAATAGCAAGCGACGAGGCTGCAAAGAAGAAAACGGCATCAAAAAAAGGCAAAAACCAGTCATCTTCTAAAAGCAAAGAGGCACCGTCTATCCTGGAAACTGAAAAAACATCCAAATTTGATTTCTTAAAACACAGGTCGGTTCATAATGAATCTATTGTGTGGCTGGCACGAACCTATACTACCGCCCACCAAACCGAGAATGCAGAATCAATATTATCGCTACTCGAGTCGGATGCCAAATTAGGGGATAATTTACGGGGTACAGTTGCCACACAAAAGGCATTCAATTACCTGGCTGAGAACAACCTTACCGAGGCATCAAAATACCTGGCAACTACGGCTGACGACAGATACCAACAAGATTGGTTAAGGATGAGGGCAGCATTCATAAACGGGCAATTACAACAGAATGCCGGGAATTACAAAAGCGCAGCAGCCAGCTTCGAGAAAGTACTTTCCTACTATCCTAAAATAGATATGGATTTCTATTCCAGGAAAAATGCCGCTTTTAACCACCTGCTGGCGGGAGAAAAAGTAGATGAAGCAATGAAGCCACTCAAAAAAGTATTGGCCGATGGCAAATATGTTAGCTATTATGACCAGGTATATTTTGTTTTAGGCCAGCTAGCCGCCAAAGCCAATAAGCTACAGGAGGCATTGGGCTATTACCAGCAAAGTGTTACGGCCCTTAAAGCCACCAAGAAGCAGAAGGCATTATCATTTACAGCAATAGGTGATCTTTATTATGCTTCATCTAAGTACTCTAATGCCAAAATAGCCTACGATAGTGCAGCCAAATACTCGGCTGGGGTTAAGGATATTGCTGTAAAAAATGGGGAACAAAGAACAAAGGGCCTAACAGAAATATCAGGCCCAGTAAACCTGATACATGACCAGGACAGCCTGATGGCATTATCTTTATTGAGCAAAAAGGACCAGGCAGCTGCTGTGAAAAAACAATTAAAACACCTGGAGCGGTTGCGCAATGATAGCATTACAAAAGCTGAAGAAGCTGGTGTAAACGCAGTAGCAGCCACCGACCCTGACGATGTAAAGGACGCCTCATCAAGCTGGTATTTCAGTAATCCGACCTTGATGCAGCAGGGCAGTGCTGATTTCAAGCGTAAATGGGGCAATAGGGCACTTGCTGATAACTGGCGCAGGGGTGCAGCAGCTAATAGCGGTAGTGGATCGGGTTCAGATGCCGGAGATGAAGCACCTGATGCCCTGGTAGCTACTGAAAATGGCCTGCCTACCGAGGCTAGCCTATTATCTAAAATACCCAACAACAAGGCACAGAAAGACCTTAGCAATAAAATGGTGCAGAAGGCATATATGCTGCTTGCCAAAGCATATATGAAACAACTGGAAGATTATGCTATGGCCACCAAGACACTAGATACCCTGGATAAACGCTTCCCAGAACATAACCAGAAAGAAGAGGAACTATACCTGCGCTACCAGATAGCTATAAAACAAAACAAGCTGGATAAGGCCCAGCAGTATGCTGATGAATTAATTAAAAAATTCCCTAATTCGCAATATGCTACTAGCCTGAAACCCAAAGGCAGTGAGAGCAAGAGTGATATAAAGGTGGATGGTAAAAATGTAGCTACCTATTTTGATGAAACCTATACCCTATTGCAACAGCGCCAGTATACTGAGGCGCTAATGCGGGTAAATATTGCCAAAAAACAATTTGACAATCCGGTTTATAAGAAACGTTTTGAAATAGTTGAAGCCACTGCTTATGCAGGAATGGCCAACTATAACCAGGCTGATACCTTGATTAATGCATTTATGAAGGCTAATACCGGCGATTCATTGATGGGTTGGGCATCATCGGTAAGGCAATATATAAAAGAGGTGCGCAATGGTGGTAAGCCTTCATGGTATTATGACACGCTAACCACTGCACAAAAAGAGGCACTCACAAAAAAATCGGAAAAGGCAAAGGCTGATGCTGCGGCAGCATCAAAACCTGCACCGCCACCTCCCCCGCCCGATGCACCAGCATTTTATAGTTACCACGCCGATAGTATGCACTATTGTATCATTGTATTACCTGGTTTGGATTCAAGAACAAGCCCATTGAAGAAAGGCATTATCAAATATGACTCGGCTAATTATACCGCTTCCAATCTTGAATTGGCGATGGACTTCTTTGATATAGACCAGGATGTGCTGGTAGTGAAGAAATTCAATAATGCCAGCGATACCAAGACCTATGCTGAAGGACTTAAATCCTTGCCGGCATTACAGGCATATAAATCTGAGGAAATAAAGGTATTGTCAATCACCAGGAATAACTACAAAAAAATGTTCTACGAAAAAACCGCCCAGCCATATTATGGGTTTTATGCGGAACATTATAAGTGATGTTTTTTTGGGCAATTTAATCATACCTTTTAAATATCCAGTGAAGCTTTTCCCCGGCCTAAGGCAGGGGCTACTTAAAAGACATCACAACTCGTTTTCTACTAACCATTTATGATTCACTTTAGTATCCGCTCAGAAAGGTTCTTCAGGAATTATTGTGAACGGTTTTTAAGGTAAAAGTTGTAAACGCCAAATCACCACCTTGATTGCGAATAATTGTGAATTGGATATTAGTATTGACAAACAAGGATCGCTTAGTTTAGTTCTAAGTTTTAATGTCAAATTCCC
>CANGSR010000051.1 GCA_947456055.1 Chitinophagaceae bacterium | reverse complement strand
GCACTGCTCCAAACACCACCAGTTATTGCATCACTAAGCCCTATTGAACTACCTTCACACACACTTGACGGGCCTGTGATAGTACCTGCATTGGGGAGTGGATTTATTGTGATTAGAGATGTTGCGACGGCATTGCCGCACCCATTTGTAACGGTATAGCTTATTGTTGCTGTTCCAGAAGTAACACCAGTTATTGTACTACCGATAACCGATACATTAGCACTCGCACTGCTCCAGACGCCACCAGTTATTGCATCACTAAGCCCTATTGAACTACTTACACATACACTTGACGGGCCTGTAATAGTACCTACATTGGGGAGTGGATTTATTGTGATTACTGTTGTTGCGACTGCACTTCCACAACCATTTGTAACGGTATAGCTTATTGTTGCTGTTCCAGAAGTAACACCAGTTATTGTACTACCGCTAACCGATACATTAGCACTGGCACTGCTCCAAACACCACCTAAAATAGCATCACTAAGTCCTATTGAACTTCCTACACACACACTTGATGGGCCTGTTATTGTGCCTGCATCGGGAAGTGGAATAACTGTGATCACTGTTGTTGCGACGGCATTGCCGCACCCATTTGTAACGGTATAGCTTATTGTTGCTGTTCCAGAAGTAACACCTGTAATTGTACTTCCGCTTACCGATACATTTGCACTCGCACTGCTCCAAACACCACCAGTTATTGCATCACTAAGCCCTATTGAACTACCTTCACACACACTTGACGGGCCTGTAATAGTGCCTGCATTGGGGAGTGGATTTACTGTGATTACTGTTGTTGCGACTGCACTTCCACAACCATTTGTAACGGCATAGCTTATTGTTGCTGTTCCAGAAGTAACACCAGTTATTGTACTGCCGCTAACCGATACATTAGCACTCGCACTGCTCCAAACGCCACCTGTAGTTACATCACTCAAACCAATAGTATTACCTATACATACAGTTGATGGGCCGGTTATTGTACCAGCATTGGGGAGTGGATTAACTGTGATTGTTTTAGTGGCATAAGCCGTACCGCAACCATTTGTAACAGCATAGCTTATTATTGCAGTACCAGCCGTAACTCCGGTTATAATACTACCACTTACAGAAACATTAGTACTTGCACTACTCCACACACCACCAGTTGTTGCATTACTTAAACCAATAGAACTACCCACGCATGTAGTTGAAGGGCCGGTTATAGAACCAGCATTAGGTAGTGGATTAACAATAATATCCCTACTCGACCCTCCAATTCCACAAACAAAAGTTACCGTATACCTTATAGTTGCAATTCCTGCGTTAAGACCTGTAATAGTACCACCACTAACTGAAACATTAGCACTTGAACTACTCCAAATACCATCTGGTATTGCATTACTCAATCCGATAGAACTACCTACACAAACACTTGATGGGCCTGTAATTGCACTAGACCTTGGAGGTGGATTAACTGTAATAGTTGTAGTTGTGCTTCCGCCTGTAACATTATAAGAAATAATAGCTGTACCGGCTAAAACGCCAAAAACAATACCCGAAAGTGAACCCACGGTAGCTACTGATGTATTGCTACTGCTCCACGTGCCACCCGTAGTAGCACAGGCTAAAGTAATAGTATGTGACTGACATACAGCTGAATCACCGATTATGTTGCTTAATGGGTTGTTTCTCAAAATAGTAAGCGTGTTTGAACCAGTTGGCAATACCAAATCCGATTTGCCATCTCCATCAATATCGCCTATTGCTACGCATTGAGCCCCATCTCCCGTGGCAAAGGTTACCTGTGTAGCCAATGAGCTACTATTGAAACTACCGGCAGTGCTTGTATTGCGAAATACGGACACCGTGGATGAACTGGTATTAGTCGCTACCACTTCGGGCTTACCATCTCCATCTATATCACCTATAGCTACACTATAAGGAAAACTCCCCATTGTAGGAAATGCAACCTTTGTGGCCAACGAACTGCTAATAATACTGCCAGCTGTGCTTGTATTGCGCAATACAGATACCTCACCGGTATCATTATTATTTGCCACCACAACATCTTGCTTACCGTCCCCGTCTATATCCCCAATAACTACACTATTAGGCAAATAACCCGCAGCAAAGGTTACTTGTGTGGCTAACGAACTGCTATTAATACTGCCCGGTGTGCTTGTATTGCGCAATACTGATACCGAATTAGAATTACTATTGGCCACTACTACATCTGGTTTGCCATCGCCGTCTATATCACCTATAGCTACACAAGATGGTAAGCTTCCGGTTGTATATTCTACCTGTGTAGCAAAAGAACTTGTATTAATACTACCTGCTATGCAAGTATTGCGTAATATCGAAACAGTAGCTGAAATGGAATTTGCTACTATCAAATCAGGTTTACCATCTACATCTATATCACCGATAGCTATATTATATGGCACACTTCCGGTTGCAAAAGTAACCTGTGTTGCCAGTGAGCTGCTATTAATAATACCGGCAGTGCTCGTATTGCGAAATACGGAAACGGTATTAGATCCATAATTAACCACTGTTAAATCAAGTTTCCCATCTCCATCTAAATCACCTAAAGCTAGACTATAAGGATTTACTCCTGTTGCAAAGTCAACGGGTGCGGCAAATGAACCAGTGGTGATACTACCGCTGCTGCTTGTATTGAAAAATACAGAAACTGTGCCAGAATAAAAATTAGCCATTGCTACATCCGATTTGCCATCTCCATCAATATCTCCTATTACTACACTTACAGGTACATCTCCAGTAGTTAAGAAAGCAACCCCTGTATTGAAATTAAATGTACCAGGCATATATGCACTGTTATTATAAGTAGGCAAAAAAGGGTATTGCGAATATGCCAGACGATTACAACCAATATTATCAACACTTACGGGCATATAAGTAGCGCCAACAGGCACTATAAGAGTTAATGATGTACTTGTTGCGGCTGTTACTGTAGCCCTAGTTGCACCAAAATAAACAATATTATTCGCAGGGGTTGTATTGAAGTTAGCACCTATTATTATTGAACTGGTTGATGGTATGCCTATCATCGGGCTTACACTCGTAATAGAGGGCCCGCTATTTACAGTAATTGTAGTACTTATTGAACCACAAGCAGTTATATAACTAACCAAAGCCGTACCAATTGATACCCCATTTACTAAGCCAGTTAAAGAGCCTATTGTTGCAACAGCTAAATTGCTGCTGCTCCAGACACCTCCTGAAATCCCTCCTGATAAAGTGGTATTTGTACCTACGCAAATACTACTTGCTCCTGTAATAGTACTTGGCGATGGATTTATTGTAACTGTGCCAACTGAAGAAATACTCGATTGGGTTGATGTAGCACATGTTGAAGTGCACCAATAATAAGTAGTTGTAGATAATGTAGGAGTAATATAAGACGTTGATGTTGCACCAGAAATATTTGTACCAGGAGGGACATTTACCGTAGAAGATGACCACTGGTAGGTAAGACCTGTGCCAGTACTACCACCTGTAAGGGAAATTGTAGTGCTACCGCTATTACAAAATGAGCCCGTAGTAGGGATAGCTGTACCTGAAGCCGGAGTGCCGCTACATGCACCTGATGATATGTTTAGTAGAGCCGCATTGGAATTAGTTGAACCTGTACAATTGTTAACTACACAACGGTACCCATAACCATTTAAACCCGTAGTTGCCCCGGTTAATGTTAATGTATTAGAAGTGGCTGTGGAGGTTGTGGTATATCCTGAATAAATACTACCACCATCCAAACCAGCTGAAGTGATATTTACCCAGGTGCCTCCAGTTAAACCCGAAGTATTACGTTGCCATTGATAGGATGATGCATTAGTTACCGAACTTACTGTAAAACTGGTACTAGCACCAGAAGAGATTGATACAGTGGAAGGGTTAGTACCAATGGTAGGTGAAGAGAATGTAGAAACTGTACCATCTAAAATTATAGAACTGGCTCCATTTGTCAGATACCAATTAGAAGTCCCGCCATTTGGCTGAACTAATATTTTAATATCTGTTCCACATGGCAAGTTTTGTAATGCAGCAATACCTGACAAAGTTGAACTATTTGAATTTCCAGTTGTACCTGATGTTACAGTAGTTGAATAGGTGCCTATAGAAACATAAGAACCACCATTAATTGAATAATAAACAGAAAAGGTAGTTGGCCCTGTTGAAGACCTTCTGGAACTGGTAGAAATTGAATTTAAGGACACCTTATTCCCTGATAAAACAGTTAGTGTAAAATAAAATCCGCTACTTTCAGTACCTCCTGTACTCGACCATCCGCCTGCACCACCATAACAACCAGCAGGAGTAGTGCCAGTTACTGTAACTGAAGAACCTCTGATTAGTCCGGTTCCACTAAATGCAGAATTAATACTGGAGTAAGCCCATGGCGATGAAGGCCATGTGGTAGAAGAAGCGACACTGCTTACGTCATAGGTAACCAATTGTACCGCAAAAATATTCAGTGAAAATGACATTAATAGGGTAAACAAACCTACCGACAGAAATGCATTTGATACTTTGTTTCTTAAATCTGTAAACATAATCTATAAAATTTAGCAAAAAAATTTGATTCCAAAATTACTTAAGGCTTTGATATATTAACAATATATTATATTAATAAATGTAATTGAACTATACTAGCAACCCGAATAAACATTCAAACCATTGGCCGCTGCAACCTTGTATTGAATATCATTACGCACTAGCATATTTTGGTCCTTAACCTGGCCAACGTTTACCACAAATGCCAGAGTAGACGACTGTTTGGACAATAAATTGGCATTGGGGTAACTATTTTTGGCATAATTTGGGAATCCAAGAATAAACCCAATTGCAGCAAGGCAGATTGTTTTCATATGTTTTAATGTTTTATTGCAAATTTATCACTTACACAATGCTTACTAAATTATTTTAATGTTATTCTTGGTTTCTAAGAATAACGATTGAAATTTAACTAATCATCCAGACCAGTATTGCGGGAATTGAAGGGTTTTACTCCTACAATTAATCACATTTGTAAATACGCATACATGTATTAAAACCAACTACATAAATGATCCATGCTCCAATTGAAAGCAGCACATTTCTTTATATTATTTAATTATTTTATAATATAACATGAATCGATACGGTCTTTAGATTGAAGTATAAAAGTAATCCTTGAGAATTTGACGGAAATGAAAAGCAGATAAGTGTGTGCTATAATTGTATAAGTGTGTAATTTTATTCATAACAGAACCTTTAGGGAGATGTATAACCTATTATTCAAAACCTGGCTTTGAGGGAGGAAAAGAGGATTTATATTTATGTAACGGTTTAACCCTTTTGGTTTGATCCATGGCTGACTCAAATAATTAAAGGGAACCTGTAGTATTTAACACAGGTTCCCTTTTTCAATATATAAATATCATTATGGCTCAAACTGGGTAAAAGGCATATTGCCTACTTCCTCTTAATCTTTTATCAGCTTTCTAACTTCAGTTCCATTTACCCGCACCAGGTAAATACCGGCTGGTAAGGTAATGATATCCAAATGCACCTCAGTCTGGGCATTATTTGGAACCATAGTATAAACGGATTGTCCCATGAGGGTTTCTATATTAATAGAAGTAAGTGGTGTGCCTGCTTTTATGGTGAGTTTTCCGGTAGAAGGGTTTGGATAAATATTTACTGTAGGTATAACAGGATTATTTATTGACAAGGTACCACCACAACCATTGATGCTTTCTGCCATATTAGTCATTACTACGGGGTTTTCGTCAAAGTAAATGCCTGCCTTATTAGTAAGTACTGCCCCACGTGGCAAACCACTTATACTTTTAACTGAGAAAACTATCTCCCCGGTACACAAACCATGGTGGGAACTGTCTAGAAGATTAATATTTGGAAAATCGAAACTGATAATATTATATGGACCAGCAGAATAAGAATAAACATCCATTGGTGCTGAGGCTGCCAAAATCTTCATTGTTGAAAGATCAAGTTGGTTTGATAAAGTATCCAAAACATGAATATTGAATGCAGTATCATTACCTGTGTTTTCAAACTCAATGGTATATTGGAAAATAGTATCGCCTGTATAGCATCCAGATGGTATTACATCAACATGATTAGGGTCAAAACTAGCTTCTATTGTATCTACTATCACTACAGTGTTATTAACAGGATTAAAATCGCCTGTTATGGGTGCAACAGAGTAATGTGTAGTCATTGTATCACCAAAGGTAAGCCCATAACCAACCAGATCAGCTGTGATTGTATAAGGTATTAGCTGTGAGCTAACCGGATTTAGGCTCCAGGTTACAATATGGCCTGCTACAGAAATAGGTGCTGGGGAAGCACTACTAAAACTATATAACCGTCCAAAATCCATGGTAAGAGTCGCATTTTCAGGAGTACAATAGGTATTATTTACCAAAATATTGACTACAGCAAGGTGTGACCCACAACGCATAGTTGGGTAGACACCTAAATCAAAATGGACCGTGTCAGAACATACAACCCCAACAAAGGTTGTAGGGTAAGCCATAGCAGTTGATGATACTGTATCATGCCAAATTCCAGATGAGAAGCAAAAAGTATTTAATGGCCCAGGTACAATCCGGAAGGAATATACTGTCCCAGGCCCTCCATTTGCTTTATAATAAAAACCTGAGGTAGCAGATAGAAAATGTATTGGCACACCTGCCGAATCTACCTCAATTGAAATGGGATTTGCATTGTATGGATCTGCTGTGGTTTTTGTACAGGTGTGGCCTAAATCTAAAAAGAACCGGGTATGAAATACCTGACAATAATTTTGATAATAGGAAAATGAGACAGAGTCTTCTGCAATGCCACTATAGCAAAGTATTTGTTTCACACTATAATAACCTGGTGTTGGATAGTGGTGTGAGGTTAAATTGTATGAATAACCTCCCCCTGATGGCCTCATGAAACTGGAGTCCATTGTACCATCGCCATAATATGTCTTGACATATAGCCATGGCGAAAACCCGTTTGCTCGAATAAAAAATGATGGTGATGTACATGAGGTATCGGGTGGTGGGCCAATGCTATCAGTGGCTATATGGTAAGCAAAAAGAACTGTCAATGGCCTGCTAACTGAGCACCCACCCAAGTTATAAATAATATCAAGAGTGCCATAGGCAACACCATGAACAAGTCCGGTAGTACCTATTGTGGCTAAATATGTGCTACTGCTAGACCATGTACCACCAGTTATGGAATCTGAAAAAGTAACGGTATCACCTATATACATGGTGGATACTCCGCTAATAGCTGAAAGCGACTGTACTAATACCGTAGTAGTGGCCGGTGTGCAACCGCCCATATAATAAGAAATAGTAGCTGTGCCGCCAGATACCGCACTTACCAAACCCATGGTGCTTACAGTTGCTACTGCAGGGTTGCTACTTGCCCAAACACCACCAGAGGTTGAGTCGTAGAGGCTTGTTGTGGATGAGGGACAAATATGGGTTATCCCCCTGATTGGCAATATTCCTACATTTACTAAGGCGCTAATGGAACAGGTACCTACATTATAGTGAATAACAGCCAGGCCAGGTGCAACAGCAGTAACCAGGCCTGTTGTGGAACTAACGGTAGCTATTGATGGATTATCACTTGTCCAGGTACCACCTGGTACTGCGTCACTCAAAGTGGCAGTATCAGCCACATTGCATAATAGTGTAGTACCTGTAATAGGTGAAGCACAATTAATGCCAAATACATAATCACCAACTAAGGAACTTAGGGGTATTCCAGATGTAGGGGCAGATGTGTAAGGAATATTTGTGTTAGATGTTGAAAGTGCCGCCCCCAACCAAGAACTGCCACTATATTTTTGCGTTTGGAATGAGGCATTGCTACCACCAATTATATCTAAGAAATTATAGGTGGCCTTAGGTATAATAGTGGAAGGCCCGGCTGCACTTGTGTTGGTAACAGTCCAATATCTATTGGTTGCATTAGTAGTAAAAAATCCAGATGTACTGAAAGCCGGATGAAATCCTGAAGTTGATTTGACACCCAAACTTCCTGATGTACCACTACTGCTGAGAGAAAGTGTAAACGGAGAATAATTAACATCACCCACTTCATAATTTATTGATGTTAAACCAGCAATAGTTTTATTCAAATTACCATGAACAAATTTGGATGGACCAGCACCCGTTATTGCCGATGAGGCACCTGGAATAGTAATACTATAAGACCCTGTATGCAAGATTCCATTATTCAAAACTAAATTTCCTGTAGTAGTAATATTTTGGGACAAGGTTACACCTGCCGGATTATCAATGGTAATGATGCCAGGAGAAGTAAGAGTAAGAGGCAGTAATACCCCAGTTAGCTGGCTAGAGGTGCCATTATAAATATATTTCCCATTAGTAGCAAGGGATATGGCGCCGGTTGTAGTAATATTACCATCTATCCCACCAGGACTTGCAACTTTGAGCGTACCTACACTGCTAACATTAAACAGGCCAGTCCCATTAACAGTAAAGGCAGGTGGGCATATAAGTATCCCATTGTTTTTAACCCCGAGGCCAGATGTGGTATTGAAATTACCATCTAGTTGAGCAATACTAAAAGTATCAACATATAGATAAGTATTAAGCCATGTTCCTGTGCTTGAATTACCAATGAACATGGTTCCTGAGGATGAAGGTAATGCCATGTGAATTTCACTAATCGAGGAAGTTCCGTCAACAATCATTTCTGAAGCACCACTTATATGGCAGTTACCGAATATATCCATTTTCAAATAGGGGGAGGTTCCCAAAAAATTATAGGTACCACCGGTCATCAAATAATTTCCATATACACCAATATACATTTGAGGGGTAGTACCATCACATTTTATATACCCATGGTTCATAGTCGCATTCCCGTATATATTTATATTAATAATCGGTGTCGTCCCATTAAACAATATTGAGTCTCCCGACATAATGAAATCTCCATATACATTAATAAGTCTTATAGTAGTATTGCCATCCTGGAACATTTTCCCAGCCGAAAATGTAAGGTTACCGAATATCTCGTAGTACTGCCTTCCTATTGCTGCGAAAAATGAGTCCGAGCCTCCACTAAAATTAACATCACCGTATATTACTAAAGAATCATTGCCCAATAGGGACAATGATCCTCCAGTAGCATAATTAAGGGTTACATTTGCTGAAGAAGGTTGGCCTAGAGTCCAATGCGTGCCCGAGGTTATTGTCATACACCTAGTAATTGTCCAAGTATCCCCAGGTGTTAAAAAAGTTGTTGGAGAAGATGTGCCATTAGTCCAGTTAGCTAGAGTACTGATGGCACCTGAGCTAGCTGTTGTCCAATTTGTAGCATTACTAACACCTAAATTGGTAAACACTAGTATAATGACGATGAAAAAGTAGTGGACTGAATTTTGTATTGAATTAAGTAAATTAGAGATTTTCATAAGGCTGATTTTTTAGATGAAATAAAAACTATTTATTTACAGTTATTTTTTCCCAAAGATACAACCCAGTTTTAATATACGTAATAAATATTTGAGATGGCTAAATATTATTAACTTTCGCCTAAAGAAAATTAAATTCCTACCAAATCCACCTTCTTGCCTATATAAGTCCCTTTATATTCATCAACATAGCAATCAGGGAAATAATCGCAATTCCTATGGATGGAGTCATTGGATAAGGCAAACTAATAGTTTTTGGTGTAGACAGAATAATAATAAATGCCCGAACCTGTCAATTTCCATCCTACATTCAGATAAAAATCATCTTAATATATATATATCCAAATGAATAGCTTTAGGATTACTAATAATGAAAGAATCGGCAGTGATATGGTTGACATAAAACTTAAAAAATGTATCTTTTGCCAGATAATTGATAATGGACAATTTACAGGTCATTAATCTGCTAAAGTTATCTGTAGTTTTTGTTGGTGAATGTTAGATAGCAGATTGTTACTGTCAAGCTGTATAGCCATTTAGTGATATGCAAAAAATAGCAATCTAGCTTATCAATTAGGGAAAGATTCCAACTAAAACGAATAAGCATTACCATTATTGTAAGATAGAATTAGGTACTTAGGTAATTGTGTAATGAAGAATCCAAAATTGACGCCCATCCAATTTCAAAGTTTTCTTTAGCAAAGTCTGGGTTTGAATGAGGAAAAGTTTCAAGGCCATTATGAGTGAGCCGCAATCTTGTAGTACTATCCTCGTCCCATAACTCCCAGGTAACAAAGGATATACCATCATAACCATCGTACCTCCAGCTATGGGTAAGTTTCTTCTAAGGTTTAACCTCGGTTATTTCACAAATATGCAGGTATTGCCTATCGGCAGCAGGCCCTCCTGTGAATCGAAACTCAAAACCCACCACAGGAATAAACTCGGGTAATTGGAAATACCAGATTTTCATTTCCTCATTTTTGGTAAGGGCATTCCATACTTTATCAATGGGAGCATTGAAAACTCTCTCCA
Organism: Chitinophagaceae bacterium; assembly: GCA_947456055.1. Classification (GTDB taxonomy): domain Bacteria; phylum Bacteroidota; class Bacteroidia; order Chitinophagales; family Chitinophagaceae; genus Nemorincola. The sequence goes on along the minus strand of CANGSR010000051.1, from coordinate 7,914 downwards.
ATACAATTGGCTGATTGTTCATAATCTGGTTTTATTGTTTAGCAAATTGCAAGCGTTTATGATGGTAAATATATGAACAACCTATTAAAGCAAAACCAATAAAAATTGGAGCCCATTTGGCAACACTATCCCCAACAGCGATACTTGAATACATTGCTGCTATTAAATCAAAAACAAATCCAGCATAAGCCCACTCCTTTATCCGAGGGAAACCTGGGACCAGTATTGCTATTGAACCTAATAGCTTTGCTACCCCAATAAAGGGCAGAAAATAGAGAGGATAACCCAAATGTTTGGTTACCATTTCAACAGCATCAGGCACCCTAATAATATCAGGTATTGCAGAAAGGGTCATTAATGCACTTACCAATCCGGTACTTATCCAATAGATAATGTTGGTTTGTTTCATTGTATTGTATTGCGTAGGTTGTTTTAGAAATTAGAATTTTTTATTGCAGGTATTATTCCAATCATGCATATAAATCAAGCTTATTCCAGCACCCTGCATGACCAGCCATGAGATTCAATCATGGTGATTATTGCAATTGGTGATATATTGTTGCCTTCCACCCTGAGAATACGGTCGCAATCATCAAGGTCGAAAGTAATACGTGAATTGGGCAATGATTGGGATAATACAGATACTAACCTATTCGCATGGGTCTCCTCATCCACATTTGTTACAAAAACCTCAACCATCTTAATTTGTTTTCATGAGATTTATAGTTTCAATTGACTAACCCCAAAAGGCTAATCAGTAATTTCATTATAATTTACCATCCATTGCATGCCAAATTTATCAGTCAACATACCGAAATAGGCACCCCAGGGAGCTTTATCAAAAGGCACTGGTATTGTTCCCCCGGCAGCTAGTCCTGTAAATATTTCTTTGGCTTCCTCAAGTGTCTCTGCCGAAATAGCTAATGAGAAATTATTACCTGCAATTAATTTATGCCCCAGCGATTCCAATGCATCAGTTGCCATAAGAACAGTGCCATGACCAATAGGAAGTGCCACATGCATTATTTTATTTCTATCCTCCTCACTCAGTTGCTCACTTCCTGGCATATCCTTAAACCGCTGGAATGTAGCAAACTCGCCACCAAATACCGATTTGTAAAATATAAATGCTTCTTCTGTATTACCTGCAAAATTGAGGTATGAGTTTATTGCTGCCATTTGTGATTGATTTAATGCAAGCTAATTCAAAACCTGCATTCTGTGCCTTGGGAACGATAATTAAATAAAGTACATCATTTGACTTGTTCTTTTCCTTTTCTGCAGCGTTACAATCCCGCCAATTGGCGGGATAAATAGGTCGCTATTCGCAGATTTTGTGCCTTGCATAAAAGAAAAATACCTGCGCCATATGATGTACTTTATTTAATAAACGTTCCTTACTTTTCTAAAATTGCCTTTAATTTTTGTTCGCTTTCCTCCAGATAACCGCCCAACATTTTACCCATCAACAGGTTCATCATGTTCATAGGATAATGGCTATCACTTTCAAAAGCCCATTTAAGCTTAGTGGTTTTATCATTTACAGCTTCAAGAGCCATATAGGTAACAGCTTCACCTACAAAAGGCTTTTTAAACCTAAGTGCACAATCCACTCGTTCACCATCTACCACTTTCTTAATTTCCTGCTCACCGGCACCCATATCGTTATTCTCACTATCCCATGAAGCAATAAATCCTAAAGTACCATCATTGCCTTTAAAATCAAGCTTTGCTTTTGGGTCAATTAACCACCAATGATTATAATAGGTGGAGTTTCTAATAATTTTTACATAGTTGAACACCTCCATTTTAGGTTTATTAATGGTGACTTCACGAACTACTACAAAGTGCTTATCGATAAAGAGTGCTGCCACCAAAAGCAATATTAAGAGGGCTAACAAGCCGAAAATGATATTCCTCAATATTTTCATCGTTTCAGTTTTTGTTTCTGTTTACAAATCTATTTTTTATTTTTATTATTTTGTAATGAACCGTTAAAAATAACAGGTTATCTTTTTGTGATAAAAATATATTAGTCAATCAGATTTTTTATAATTGTCACGAAAATTTTACAATAATATTGGAAGTCTTATTGAAAGCAAATAAAAGAAAATCAATGCAATAGACATTTATAAATATCATTCTGCTTTATAGGCATCAATCAAATCCTGAATGATTAATTTCTTCATTTTCATCATTGCATCCATTACCCTCTTTGCTTTAACTGGGTCTTTTTCAAAGAGCAATTCGCTCAATATTGTAGGTATTATCTGCCATGTAACACCAAATTTATCGGTAAGCCAACCACACTGATCATCTGACCCGCCCTCAATAAATCTATTCCAATAATAATCAATTTCTTCCTGGGTATTGCAAGAAACAAAATAAGAAACCGCTGGTGTAAAGTTAAATTCATGCGGAAAACCACTGTCTATAGCCATAAATCCTACCCCATCTAATATAAATGAGCCTTTTTTTAAGGTTCCTTCTTTGCCCATTTCACCATTTTTATAGTGATCTAGGTTGGTTACTGAAGAGTTGGCAAATGTGGACACATAAAATTGCATAGCCTCCTCAGCCTTACCGTGAAATTGGTTAACAAACATAAGGAAAGGTGAAATTTTGGATGTATTACCACTTAGGCTTAGTTGCCATGAAACACCAAATTTATCCTTTATCCAACCAAATTTCTCACTAAAAGGATACTTGCCCATTGGCATTAGTGCCATGCCACCATCTGATAATCCTGCCCACAAGGCATCCAACTCGTTTTCATTCGCCATTTCAACAAAAAATGAATTGGCTGGAGAGAAATTAAATAGAGGACCACCATCGAGTGCATAAAATTGAGAGCCCATCAGATTAAAGGTTCCGGTAAACACCTTGCCGCCCTGCTGGTAGGTACTAACAATTGAAGAATTAATGAATAAAGTGGTATAAAAATTAATAGCATCCTCTACATTTCCATTAAACCATAAGAATGGCGTGATTTTTTGCATAGAAATTATTTTTTATCAAATAGTGTCTTGATTCAGTTTTCAATATTCACAAAACTAGAAATAAGATTTTAAACAATGGCTATGTAAATACGACTTGTTTAGGGGGGTATAATGACATTTATATTCCTATATTTGAGACATGAAAAACATTTCTATTCTGGTTCCGGCGGGTGCAGTTGCCCTTAGCTGTATTGAAGGACCATTTATATTGTTTAATAAGGCTAATGAATTTTTACAAGCTGCCGGTGAGGACCATATGTTCAATATTCAATTGGTAGGACTCAATAAGGAATCCAAAGTATATGACAGGGCGTTTTCTGTGAAGCCTGATTTAAGTATAGATGATGTTAGAGAAACCAACTTAATAATAATACCTGCAGTAAATGGAGAAATGATGCAGGTAATAGAGCAAAATAAGGACTTCCTGCCATGGATTGTAGACCTTCATCAGAAAGGCACAGAAGTAGCAAGTCTATGTGTGGGTAGTTTCTTATTGGCATCAACCGGGTTACTAAATGGCAAAAGATGCTCTACGCATTGGGCGGCAGAAAATGACTTTAGAAAAATGTTTCCTAATGTGAATCTAGTATCGGATAAAATAATTACTGATGAGCAAGGTATATATTCAAGCGGTGGGGCTACTTCATTTTGGAATCTACTTTTGTATTTGCTGGAGAAATATACCAACAGGGAAATGGCTATAAGGTTTTCCAAGTATTATGAAATAGAAATTGACCGCTATAGCCAATCGCCCTTTACGATGTTTAATGCCCAATTGTCACACCAGGATGACCCGATAAAAAGAGCTCAGGCATATATAGAGAAGAATTACCAGGAAAAAATCACGATAGAACAATTGGCTTCAATGCTTGCCCTTAGCCGAAGGAATTTTGAACGACGGTTTAAGAAAGCTACTGCAAATACTGTTACCGAATATATACAACGGGTAAAAATTGAAGCAGCGAAAAAAGACCTGGAGGCCGGAAAAAAGAACATTAATGAGGTGATGTACCATGTGGGCTATACCGATACCAAGGCTTTCAGGAGCACTTTTAAGAAGATTACCGGATTATTGCCACTTGCTTATAAGAATAAATACAATCGTGGGGCTGCGGCTTAGGAACTCTATCAGTTTAGTTAAAATAGGTTTAACAAATAAATTTCATCGAAAAATTTGAAAAATAAACAGTGTTCAGTAAATTTGCAGTGTAATTAAGAATATGGGTATTTCAGAGAGGAAAGAGCGTGATAAACAAGAAATGCAGAAGCGCATACTAGATGCAGCTATGAAGATGTTTCTTGAGGAGGGGTATGAAAAAACTTCATTGAGGAATATTGCAGAGAAAATTGAGTACAGTCCTGCTACTATTTATCTCTATTTTAAAGATAAGGATGAATTGCTGTATGAGGTTCAGAAACAGGCTTTTGAACAGCTTAATGAGGAATTTGCAAAAAAGGTAACTGCGGTAAATCCACTAGAACGGTTGAAACAAATTTGCTATACCTACGTCACTTTCGGATTAGCTAACCAGGAATTGTATGACCTCATGTTCATCATTCGTGCCCCAATGAACTGTGTGAATGATGACGATATGTGGGAAAATGGTTCTGATGCCTTTGGATTTCTGGTACAATGCCTGAGTGAGTGTATTGAGCAGAAATTGATTCGGTACAATGATGTAATGCTTGCCGCAATGAATGTATGGGCCATGGGTCATGGGCTTGTTTCGCTTGATGTTAGGTGCAGGTTTAAGGTTATGCAACTAGAAGAGAGTGACCTGGAAAATGTGATTAACCAGTCTATTCATGAATTTATAAGGGTAATTTCTTATTGAGTCTAAAGTAGTAAGTAGAAAGTAGAAAGACGGACTCGGTAGATAGTAGTTAGTAATTAGTAGTTAGTCGGATTTGGTAAATATTGGACTGTGAAATAGTTTTGAATTATCATGCATGTTAGGTATTGCCAAGCTAAAACCAAAATATAGAGCTCATTTTAATAGACCAATTACATTTTTAATCTAATATAAAATATGAAAAAAATAGCTAAAATGCCAAATACCCAAAAAGGAAGTTTCCAAAATCAATCTTTTGACTTTATACTTTTCACTTTCGACTAATCACTTTATACTAAATATTTTTTTACCCAAATAATAAACAGTGTTCATAATGTCAACATCAATAATCAAAACCACCATGTTCATAATAGTGTTAGCGTTTAGCGGCTATGGCACTATATATGGACAGCAGAAAAAACTGGACGATTATCTGCACCAGGCACTTGCAAGCAATGAAGGATTGCAGCAAAAACAGTTTCAACTAGATAAGGCTTTGTATAGCCTTAAGGAAGCCAAGGCACTCTTTATGCCCAGCATAAGCTTGATGGGTAGCTACCTTAAAGATGCCGGGGGCAGGGCTATTGAGTTCCCGGTGGGGGACTTGCTCAATCCGGTTTATAGTACACTGAACCAATTAACGTCTTCAAGCAATTTCCCAAAATTGCAAAATGTTTCCATCCCTCTAAATCCTGATAACTTCTATGATGCCAAATTCAGGACAGTATTGCCCATAATCAATGCAGAAATATGGTATAACCAGAAGATTAAAAACCAGCTAATTAATATACAGCAGGCAACTATAAATGTATACAAGCGCCAACTGGTAAAGGATGTTAAGGATGCCTACTACCATTGTTACCAGACAGGTAAGGAGATTGAAATCTACCAAAACGCCCTAAAGCTAGTTAATGAAAATATTAGGGTAAATGAAAGTTTGTATAGGAATGGCGTAAAGAACAGTACCTCCCTAACCCGTGCACAAGCTGAAAAGCAAAAGATTGAAACTGCATTGACCAATGCCACCAATAACAGGAAAAATGCCCTCATGTACTTCAATTTCCTACTGAACCAACCACTTGATAATGATGTATTTATTGACACCACTGCTATTAATGGTATAGACATAGGCAATGTAACTCATGGTAATGATATAAGTAAACGGGAAGAGCTGGGACAATTACGTTACACCTCAAATATCTATAACCTGAATCATGGTTTGCAAAATTCACACATGATACCTAAGCTGAATACTTTCCTGGACCTGGGTTCGCAGGGGTTCAACTGGAAGGTGGATGATAAATCCAGGTATTATATGTGGGGAGTAAACCTGCAATGGGATTTGTTTGCCTCAAACCAATATAAATACAAAGCCAAACAGGTGGATGAAGACCTAAAAACAGTAAAAAGTCAGGAACAGGAAACCGAAAAAGCACTACAAATGCAATTACAAACAGCCTACAACAATTTCAATTCTGCATTTGCCTCTTGCCGCAATGCTCAACAGCAATTGGCACTTGCCGAAAAATACTATAAAGACCAGTTGAAGATTTATAAAGAAGGGCAGCTCCTTTATATAGAATTATTGGATGCCCAGAATCAATTAATCAGTGCCGAACTGCAGGTAAGTGTTGCCATAGCCAATACCCGCATTGCTGCGGCAGAAATAGAACGTAGTAATGCCTCATATCCACTTTAATCATCCAAACAAAATATAAAATATGAAAAGCCAATTATTAATATGCTGCACTTTATCGGCTATGCTATTCATGGCATCATGCGGCGAAAAATCAAAACCAGCAGAGGCTAAGGCCTCTGATATTATCCCGGTAAAAACTATACCGATTGTTAATAGCAATTCTGATGGTTACATGATGCTTTCTGGGCAGTTTACCACAGATGATGACGTGTTTCTTGGTTTCAAAACCGGAGGAGTCATTAGTTCCATTTTGGTAAAAGAAGGTGACCCTATCAGGAAGGGACAGGTTTTAGCAACACTCAACCTTACCGAAATCAATGCAGGGGTGCAACAAGCCACATTAGGCGTAGATAAAGCAAAACGTGATTACCAAAGGGTTCAAAACCTGTTTAATGATAGTGTAGCCACCCAGGAACAAATGCAGAATGCTAAAACTGCACTTGATATAGCCACAGAGCAATTAGCTTCAGCCCGCTTTAACCTTGGCTTTTCTGAAATCAGGGCACCAAAAGATGGGTATGTATTACGTAAGATGGCTGGGGAAGGCCAGGTTATTGGTTCGGGTATGCCTGTCTTGCAAACTAATGGTGCCCAATCAGGCAACTGGATGCTCAAAGTGGGTGCTAGTGATAAGGAATGGGCTACCCTACGGGTAAATGATCATGCCGAAATAAGTTCAGGCACGAATGCGACTACAAAGTATGAAGGGATTGTTAGTAAAAAATCGCCATCCATTGACCCTTATACCGGATTATTCACCATTGATATAAGAATAAGTAGTGGAGATAAGAAAGGTATTGCTACTGGTATGTTTGGTAAGGCTACTATTAAAACAGGCCCGGAAAAAGCAGTTACAAAAGTGAACCAGTGGTTGATACCTTATGATGCGTTGTTGGATGCCGATGGCAAGACCGGTTATGTATTTATTACTAATGATGGCACATCAGCCTCAAAAATCAAAGTAACAATAGGTGCTATAGAAAAAGACAAGGTATTGATAACTGGTGGATTAGAAAATGTGCAGCAATTAATCGTATCAGGCAGTGCTTACCTCACCGACAAGAGTCCAATCAAAATTGGGAACGTTAATTAAATAAAATCCACCATTTGACTTGCTCTTTTCCTTTTCTGCGGCGTTACAAAAGTCCTTAAATAGGTTGCTATTCGCAGATTTTGTGCCTTGCAAAAAAGAAAAATACCTGCGCCATTTGGCAGACTTTATTTAATCAACGTTCCTTATCCAATAACTTGATAAAATTTCTAAAATGAAAATCTCAAATTATGCGGTGAAGAATTACCAGTTCACCCTGGTTATCTTCATCATGATTATAGCGGTTGGGCTCACTACCATACTAAATATGCCCCGCTCAGAAGACCCTGAGTT
>CANGSR010000050.1 GCA_947456055.1 Chitinophagaceae bacterium | reverse complement strand
GTAATGTCATTGTCATAAAACCTTGGCTTTATTAACTTTAAGGGAATAAAAATTTGAAGAAAAACCAAACCCTTTTTGGGGTTTGCATGTCTTATAATAATTGGAACAGTAAAACATTTGTATGAAATACTTTTTATCTTTATTTGCGGCTTTGGTGTTATCAATAAATTCATTTGGGCAGCTAACCTTAGCTGATTCTAACCACTGTACTTATATTGAGTTATACGCCAACCTATATAGTGCAGTTCCACGTGATATTGGCCTATATAGTGATGATTTGTATTCGGGGATATTACCAATTGGCTTCACCTTCAATTTCTATGGCACCCCTTATACCAATATGATTGTAGGTGAAAATGGAACTGTATGTTTCAATACTGCCTTGGCAAGTGGAGGTATTGGCTGGTCAATAACAAGCCCTTTGCTTGGTAATCCTACAGTTTACAATTCTATTTGCGGCCCCTGGTGCGATATCCTGGGTACAGTAGGAATGAGGCCTATTTATTATACTATACAAGGTTTGGCTCCAAACAGGACTGCAGCCATAACATGGTGTAGTGTAGCCATGTTCAGTTGTACCACGCAGTGGATAACTACACAAATACTGATGTATGAAACATCAAATGTTGCCGAAGTGCATATAGCACACAAAACAATATGCGCTGCATGGAATGGGGGAAATGCAATAGTTGGTGTACAAAATTCAACTGGTACGGCTGCTACAGCAGCACCAGGAAGGGACTTCCCGTCCTCATGGGCAGCAACAAATGAAGCATGGCGATTTACTCCGGTAGGAGCAGGTACATCTTACACATGTTCATCAATTCCATTTTCTCCAATACCATATGGTGTACCAGTAGTTTACTGGTATGACAGCACTACCGGTGCTTATTTGGGAACAGGGGACTCAATACGTGTAACACCAACCGTACCAACAACTTACAAGGCTGGTGCATTAACTTGTAATGATACAATATTTGCCTATATACATGTAAATCCAATCGGGACAGGTATTGCTCCGCATATTACTCCTGTTAAGTTCAACCCATCAGAATGTGGGGCTTGTGATGGTAAAATTGTTTTACATGGCTTGAACCCAACCTACTTAGATACTGTATTTTATGCATTTAACGGTATACCGCAACCTACATTCTTTACCAATCCACTAGCCGACAGTACGATTACAATTTCGGGATTGTGTGCGGGTATTGTGAATTATGCCTACATAAAACACCTAAATTGTCCATCTAACCAAATTACAGATACAATGGTAACTCCAATATTGAGGATTACCAGTACTACAAAAACAAATCCGACGGTTTGTGGTAAATGCGATGGTTCAATTACCTTACATGGACTATTCCCTAATAAGCCAATAACTGTAACATATACACGTAATGGAGTAGCACAACCTCCGGTTTCAGGAACAACAATGCCAGATAGTACCTTTACGCTAACCAATCTGTGCGATGGTACCTATTCACCAATATCCGCCCGAATAAGATTATGTACGGCTGCAGGTACATTAACCGTTATTAGTAACCCGGCACCTATTGTACCTACATTTACCGACTCTGTAATATTGGGTTGTAAAGGTGAAGTAGTTAGGTTTACTAATACAACAAATCCGCAGGGATACAATTCTTATTGGAGTTTTGGTGATGGTACAGGTATCGGTTTAGATAGCAGTACCAATCCTGTACACACCTTCTACGATACACCAAGCTATGTTGGCAGTTATAATGTGACATTAGTTTATGAATCATATCATAACCCGGCTTGTAAGGATTCAGTAACTCATACAATAAGTTTCAACCACCCAATAAGTGTAGGGTTTACTAGCAATGTTGATACTTTATGTTTAGGTACTCCATTCCTGTTTACCAATACCTCAACTACTACATTCCCTGCTACTTATTATTGGGATTTTGGTGATGTGCAGCATGATACTGCTACCAACCCAAGCCATACATATGCTATAGGCGGTATTTATCATACTAATATGAGGATCACAGATCAATTAGGCTGTACTTTGAAAACTGCTGACCACGAATTGTATGTAGTGTCTTTAGATATCAATACCCGTATCCAGGATACATCAGTATGTATTAAAGACTCAATGACTTTGTGGATGATTGCACCAAAATACACTCCAGACTGGACTACAATTACTTACCAATGGTCAGCAGTAAACGGCACAGACAACCTGGGCGACCATACATTGGAAAATGCACAGTTTATGGGTTATGGCCAATACAAATACATGGTGATAGGAACCACTTCACCTTACGCTTGTTATGATACAGCCTATGAAACCATACACTCGTACCCACCTGTAACATTAACTAATCTTACTACCAGTGGCACGATTGTATTTGGCTCTACAATCCATTTAAATGCTGATGGTGCCACCTATTATGTATGGGCTCCAAATGACGGAACACTTGATAACCCAAATATCAATAATCCATGGGCTACACCAGTAAATGCTGTTACAACTTATACAGTTACTGGTATGAACCAATTTGGCTGTGCTTCAAGTGCTGAGATAGTTATTAATCTTGATTTCACTTCTGAAGACCAAACACCTACGGCATTTACACCAAACGGTGATGGCCTGAATGATGTGTTCAAATTAACAAACCTGAAATTCCAGAAAATTGTTGAGTTCTGCGTATACAACCGTTGGGGAATTAAAGTATTCTCAACTAATGAGGCTGACAAAGGATGGGATGGCTATTACAATGGTGTAGCACAAGACATTGGTGTTTACCATTACCAGGTTATCGTTTCTCACCCTGATGGACAGGATAAGGTTTATAAGGGTGATGTGACCTTGATTAGATAATCAGTATAATAATCTTAAAATAGAAGGTGCAAATTCGAAAGGGTTTGCACCTTTTTTGTTTTTGTGGGATTGTTGGATTTGAATGAGTACTTGAAGTCTCAACCCGGACCTCTGCCAATGAGAAAGTGTTGTATCCTTACGTTTCTGATAGTAAATTTTGGATGTCTAGTCCGCTTTGAGTTAATACTATTCTAGATATTTTTTAGTAGCCCCTCCATTTATGCCGGGGAATGGGAATGAAATAAAAATTGGCTTTAGCCAAAATATTATGCGGAGATTCGATGCGCATTTATTTTGGCAAAAACCAATATATTCTATTATTTCATACCACGGCCCGAAGGCAGAGACTAATGATAATGCGTCTTAGTGACATATTAGGACTCACCAAGACACTCTCTAACGGAGAGGGCTTCGTATCCTGGCCTACTGTTGGTGATATATTTGCCAAAAATTGCTTTCTGACCGCAGAAAGCGGTACATACCGCAATTTTTCAAAAAACCAGCCCCAAAATGAAGGTTCATTTTGGGGGCTGGAAATAAATAATAGATGGCATCAGCCAAATTAATTAGATAATATTCTTCCTTGGGTTGCGCTCAAGAACTTCATCAACCATACCATATTCTTTGGCTTCTATTGAAGTCATCCAATGGTCACGGTCACTGTCTTTTTCTACCCTTTCGATAGTTTGGCCCGAATGCATAGCTATAATTTCATAAAGCTCTTTCTTCAGTTTGCCAATCTCGCGGGCCGTAATTTCAATATCACTTGCCTGTCCTTCAGCACCACCCATAGGCTGGTGAATCATGATACGGCTATGCTTTAATGCCGTACGTTTACCCTTGGTACCAGCACACATCAACACTGCTGCCATTGAGGCTGCAATACCTGTACATATTGTAGATACATCAGGATTGATAATCTGCATGGTATCATAAATACCTAAACCAGCATAAACACTACCGCCCGGGCTATTCAGGTACATCTGGATATCACGGCCACGGTCGGTACTTTCCAGGAAAAGCAACTGTGCAGTAACGATATTAGCCACATAATCATTAATACCCTCGCCCAGGAAGATAATCCTATCCATCATCAGGCGGGAGAATACGTCCATAGAAGCCACATTCATCGGGCGTTCCTCAATGATATATGGGGTAAGGGCATTTGGTGTTTTTGTAAAAGAAGAAGAATAACTATCGAAAGTTAAACTGCTAATGCCATGATGCTTTATGGCATATTTGCGAAACTCATTTTGATTCATAAATAAAGCTGTTTAAAGTTGTGTATCAAATTCCAAACCATTTTAAAGATAATGACATTACGGCACATATGAGGGTATATGAGGTAACAAATTGGCAAAAGTCCCTGCATTCAACCTATAAACCTCATGCACTGCGCCAATTTAGTAAATAGTTGACGGATTCTAGTATCGTAATTCAGTTCTCAATAAGATTGCAGGTCATTTAATATCGCCAAATGGCATTAGCTTTTTAGCATTAGGCGGGGAATAAATGATTTTGAAAGTATACCTAAGTTTTCCTTCAAAATAATATGGTTATACGGGATAAGTAATTAATTTTGCGGCCTCATAACAATCTATATGAAAAACACTCCATTTACGGAAAAGCATATCGCACTGGGTGCCAAAATGGCTCCATTTGGCGGATTTAATATGCCCATATCTTATACCAGCATCAGCGATGAGCATCTTTGTGTACGTTCGAATGCGGGCGTATTTGATGTAAGCCATATGGGTGAATTCATGGTAAAAGGTGAAGGCGCACTAGAGTTAATACAGCGCATTACTACAAACGATGCCAGCAAATTGACTGACGGTAAAGCCCAGTACTCTTGCTTTCCTAACGGCAATGGCGGTATTGTAGATGACCTATTGGTTTATTGCGTAGAGCAAAACAAAACCTATATGCTTGTGGTTAATGCCTCTAACATTGATAAGGATTGGGCATGGGTAACTTCTAATAACACTAACGGTGTAGAACTACATAACATATCTGACAGAACAGGATTATTGGCTGTGCAGGGCCCAAAAGCTACTGAGTACATGCAGACCCTTACTGATATGGATATCACAGCTCTTAAATATTATACTTTCTGCAAAGGCACATTTGCTGGTGTGGAGAATGTAATAGTTAGCTATACCGGATATACAGGAGCTGGTGGTGTGGAAATTTATTTTGAAGATACCAATGGCAATGCAGAAACTATATGGAATGCAGTATTTGGCGCCGGTGGCCCACATGGCATGAAACCAATAGGACTTGCTGCCCGCGATACCCTACGCCTGGAAATGGGCTTCTGCCTCTATGGTAATGATATTGATGATACTACCAGCCCAATGGAAGCAGGTCTTGGTTGGATTACCAAATTCACCAAAGATTTCACCAATAGGGATATTTTCGAAAAACAGAAAAAAGAAGGTGTTACCCGCAAATTGGTTGGTTTTGAAATGATTGACAGGGGTATTCCACGTCACGGTTACCCAATTCAAAATGCTAAGGGTGATGATATAGGTGTTGTTACTTCAGGTACCCAATCTCCTAGCTTGAATAAGGCTATTGGTATGGGTTATGTAGCTACTGAAGATAGCACTGAAGGCAGCATCATCTTTATCATGATTCGTGATAAAGCGTTGATGGCTAAGGTGGTGAAAATGCCATTTTCAAATTAAAAAGTCAAAAGTTAAAAGTCAAAACACTTTTAGACTTAATAGATACTATTTAATTGAAAGACGTTCGGGGAATTAAAAAAACTCGTACAATATTAATATAAGAATTAATAAAGCAGCCTTCAATAATTGGAGGCTGCTTTTTTATCCCCTATTTGTTTCTATCAACAATATAACCAGTGGTGGTATCTTGAAAGCGGAAATATTGAGATGGTAATTCAGTGTAAGAATAGATATTCCAATTTACCAGAAAACGCTTAGTCTCTCCTCCGGCCCAATCACGGGCTTCGGGTTTATCATCAATAATTATAGACTCGGTAGGGCCATTACCCAAAGATGATAATAGGCAAAACTCATAGGGCGTACCCCAATTCATTAACAATAGGTGTGTATCCACATTTTTGGAGTTTATAATCCTCTTTTTACCACCATATTTGGCCAAAAACTCCTTTTGCCAATCAAGTCGAACCCTGTATTCTTTGTGATAAGTATAAAATCTTATTCCAGCACTTATCAAAATGAGGACGAAAGCCAGCTTTACAATTTTGGCATCCTTGTATAAAGGAACAATTTCAAATAATAATGGTAAAGCAAACATTACACTTAGTGGAAGGTATAAATTTTCCCGATAAAAATCTGGGGTGACTTTTGTTGGGTAACAAATACTGACCAAAAAAAAGTAGCCTAAAAAAGCAGTTGCAAAAAAGCTAAGCTTGAGCCACATCTTATTTCTAAGGTAATAGCCTGCAATAATTAGAAATACAATAGGTATCCAATAGTACTTGTGAACACAATTTTCAACAAACAATCTTTCGGAATACAAGGTGAAATAGTTGGGAAAACAAGTGAAGAAATTTTTTAATCCTCCCATAGAATGGCCTTCATAATTGGTTCTGAATAGAGTAAGCTTGAGTACCAACGACAATATATAAACACCAATTAGCCTGAAATAAAATTTCTTATTTGTAAACAACTCACCATTTAACAGAAAATACCCAATTGAGAAAAAGAAAGGCACAATGAGTAATGGATGGAAAAACACCAGTGAGAAAATAATAAAACCAACTATAGCCCAATTAAAAATACCAGGCGGGGAGTTTCGGTTTTTATCTAAATAGGAAAAAACCACCATCAATAATGCAATTCCCTGTGGTATCTCAGATGGAATCCAATAAAAGGTATCGGCCGCAAAGAGTATATTCAACATTAAGACAACCAATCCGAACTGGTATTTTTTAAAATACAACCCGCATAGGCAATAACAAATGAGGTAATAAGCAACAAATGAGACAGAATAAGACTTGAGTATAAAACTTAAGGGCATATTACACCGGCGGGCTAAAACCGGCAATAACTGACTGAAAAGGTTACCAAAACGAAAATGCTGAATATTGTAAGTAGCGTCTTTTACAATATTGAATATTACAAAAGCAGTATCAAGTATAATAGTGCGCTCTTGGTAAAACCATATCGACAAGATCGCCATATACAGGTAAGCCAAAAGCCCAATTAAATAAAATCTTTTAATCATAACCGGTATAGCAGGTAAATATAAAATTTCTTTTCCGCCTACAATCAATGAAACAGGAAAGTTTTTTTGTTTCTTTGCAGCCTATTAACAACGCAAAATTATGTTACCAAAGTATAGCCGAATTCTTTTGAAGTTATCAGGTGAGTCATTGATGGGTACCCGCAATTATGGTATTGACTCCAAAATGCTGGAACAGTATGCCAAGGAAATTAAAATGGTTACCAATCTTGGTGTGCAGGTAGCAATAGTAATTGGTGGTGGTAATATATACCGCGGTATGAATGAGGCAGAAACAGGCATAGAGCGTGCGCAGGGCGACTATATGGGTATGCTGGCTACTGTAATTAATGGCATGGCGCTACAGGCTGCTTTGGAAAAGGAAGGTGTAAATACCCGCCTGCAAAGTGCCATAAAAATGGAGCAGGTAGCTGAGCCTTATATACGCCGCAGGGCAATGAGGCACCTGGAAAAAGGACGTGTGGTAATATTTGGTGCAGGTACTGGTAACCCATATTTCACTACCGATACAGCAGGTTCACTAAGGGCCATAGAAATAAAGGCTGATGTAATCTTAAAGGGCACCCGTGTAGATGGGATTTATACTGCCGACCCTGAAAAAGACCCTACTGCCACCCGCTATGAAACTATCTCTTTCAAAGAAGTAATACAGAACAACCTGAAAGTAATGGACATGACTGCTTTTACCCTTTGTCAGGAGAATAATCTGCCAATAATAGTATTCGATATGAATAAATCCAGAAACCTGCTCAATGTGGTTACAGGTAATGCTGTAGGTACCTTGGTGCAATAAGCTGGATTCAAATTTTATTATAACCCCGGTAGGCTGGCCTACCGGGGTTTGTTTTTTTTAACACAGCTGCTAATAAATAACTAATATAATTACGCTCAATGAGCTTATAAAAATTATTGGGTATTGAATAATTTAGGTTCTTTCACAAAAGTCTTCAATTTTTTGTTCCATAGAAATAAATGACTATTGAAATATTTTCATTAATTTAGATGAAAAAAAACAGCTAAACCAAAAAATGAAAAGCAAGATATTAATTTGTCTCATTGCAATAATATCTATAATAATAGTCTTTAACGAGGACAAACAAGACCATAACCAATATACATCTGACCAATGCGGCTACTATTTGTATCTGCCTGCAGTATTCATTTATCATGATTTGGGCAGTTTAAGTTTTTATTCAGAAGTTGATAAAGTTTACTCACTAAGTCTATATTCACTTTATCCGTATGGAGTGAAAAGATTAAACAAATATTCCATAGGCGTTTCAATATTTGAAATGCCACTATTTTTGGTTGCCAATAGCTACTGTAAAATTACCAAACAATATAAGGCCGACGGATTTACATTACCCTACCAGCTTGCGGGCATATTTAGCAATATAGCAATGGTCATTTTGGGTCTAATTGCTTTAAGAAAATATCTTATCAAGTATCATTCAGACACAATAGTGCTTATCACCTTGATTTGCCTTGCTTTTGGCACAAATCTTTATGTATATACTTCCTTCACAGTAGGGATGAGCCACCCGTATTCTTTTTTCTTATTTGCAATGCTCTTGTTGTATACCGACAAATGGTATAATAATCCTAATAAAATTTCGAATGCGGTAATCCTGGGCCTAATTGCGGGCTTTATTTTTTTAGTACGTCCATTCAATATAATCGTTTATTCATTTCCAATATTTTGGAAGGTATATAATTTGGAGACTCTTAGAAGCCGATTGAGCTTTTTAAAAACCAATGCTTCGAATACTTTGTGTGTGGTTCTATCCTGTTTGGTAATAGCATCCATTCAGTTTGCCTACTGGAAATATATTACTGGCAATTGGATAGTTTATTCTTACCAGAATGAGGGCTTCAATTTTCTTCGTCCGCATATAATTAATGGCCTATTCAGCTATAGGAAGGGCTGGTTTTTATATACCCCCATGGCTTTAATCAGTTTTTGTGGTTTTCTGATTTTTTGGAGAAAGAATAAAGAGTTGGCTCCTGGAATTCTATTTTTCCTGTTAGCAATGGTTTATATGGTATTTAGTTGGGAAGAATGGTGGTATGGTGGTGGATTTAGCTGCAGGCCAATGATTGAAGCACTACCCATTATATCCTTGCCTTTGGCATCAATGATTGAATATTTTTACAAATGCAGGAGCTGGCTAAAGATTACCTCCTTCTTCACCATTCTAACATTGGTAGCTACTTTAAATCTTTTCCAAACTTACCAATACTCAATGGGTTTAATACACTGGAGCCGGATGACTAAAGAATTTTACTGGAAAATATTTGGCAAAATAAGTTTCGATAGAGCAGCCAATGAAAAATATCTAATAAAGGAGTGATTGTTTGAAATATTAAGAAATGGCATGCTTTTCAAGGGATTAAAAATCCCAAGCCATGCTGGTAGGGATTATAAATCCCTACCAGCAAAAACAGCAGTAAACTAAGCCTTTTTGCCCGCCTTTATTAGTTGGTACACTTTAATGGATAAACAAGTAATCAATAGCATAGTGGTTAATTTTTTTTGGATGAAACATGATGCAATTTCTAAAATTGGTCAATTGCAAACCTGCCAAATACTATTAAAATCCTGCCTAATAGCCCTGTCAGAGTACGTTTTCGTGTTAGAAACCTGCCACTTTTAGGCCACTGATGGTTTAAAATGCCAAGCCAGTTTACCAAATGCTGATTATCAACTAAAACTCTTATCAAATTTTGGTGGAAATTGTAATGGCACAGTAGGAGTGATGGTTATCTATTACAGCAGGTGAAATATAGGTGATTTTAGTTTTTACTTTTGATTATTGGATTATCAAACGTACCTTTGTTTGACCCCAACAGCAAAATTCTCCATTATTTACAGTGAATAATGGCCTGTCTGCAAGGAAGACAGGTTGCGATGTGGTCATTTCAAAAACAGAGTTATGACCAAGTATATATTTGTTACAGGAGGGGTTACCTCATCTTTAGGAAAAGGAATTATTGCAGCATCACTTGCCAAATTATTGCAGGCACGTGGATTTACCACTACTATTCAAAAATTTG
The DNA here is from genome assembly GCA_947456055.1 of Chitinophagaceae bacterium. Lineage (GTDB taxonomy): Bacteria > Bacteroidota > Bacteroidia > Chitinophagales > Chitinophagaceae > Nemorincola. The sequence goes on along the minus strand of CANGSR010000050.1, from coordinate 8,523 downwards.
ACCCATACATCAATGTTGACCCGGGCACACTGAACCCGTATGAGCATGGAGAATGTTATGTGACCGAAGATGGCGCCGAAACCGACCTCGATTTGGGCCACTATGAGCGTTACCTTAATACTTTTACCTCCCAGGCTAACAATGTTACTACAGGCCGTATTTACCAGCATGTTATTACAAAAGAGCGTGAAGGAGCCTACCTGGGTAAGACTGTGCAGGTAATACCACATATAACCGACGAGATTAAGAGGCGCATGCTATTGCTGGGTGAGGATAATAAATTCGATATTGTAATTACTGAATTAGGCGGCACTGTTGGTGATATAGAATCGCTACCTTATATAGAGGCAGTAAGGCAGCTAAAGTGGGAAATGGGTACCGAAAATTGCCTTGTAGTGCACCTTACTCTGATTCCCTACCTAAAAGCAGCAAAAGAACTGAAGACAAAGCCAACCCAACACTCTGTAAAAATGATGAGTGAGCATGGTTTATTGCCGGATGTATTAGTTTGCCGTACAGAAGAACCACTTTATAAAGACCTGAAACGTAAAATAGCCCTCTTTTGCAACGTAACCCACGATGCCGTTATTGAGGCGCTGGATGCTGATACCATCTATAGCGTGCCACTGGAAATGATGCGCGAAAGGCTGGACGTTATTTGCCTTGAAAAACTACAAATGCCAATGGGCAAAGACCCGGATCTTACTAAGTGGAAGGAGTTCCTGAATAAATTAAGGTATCCTAAAACTAAGGTAAGTATAGGGCTTATAGGTAAATATGTAGAACTACAGGATGCTTATAAATCTATATTAGAGGCATTGATACATGCAGGTGCAATGAATGAATGCAAGGTGGAGGTAGTGAACATTCACTCTGAATACCTTACCAAGGAAAACGCTGCTGAAAAGCTCAAAAATCTGGATGGCATACTTGTAGCACCTGGATTTGGCAGCAGGGGAATAGAAGGGAAGATTGATGCCGTGCGCTATGCAAGGATGAATAAAATGCCATTCTTCGGTATTTGCCTGGGCATGCAAATGGCTTGTGTGGAATTTGCCAGAAATGTACTGAATATGCCTAAGGCCCACTCCACAGAAATGGACCCTGATACAGAACAGGGTGTTATCTGTATGATGGAAGAGCAGAAAACTATTACCAATAAGGGCGGAACTATGCGCTTAGGTAGTTATGAGTGCCAATTAACCGAAGGTAGCCTTGCAGAAAGCATTTATGGAACAAACGTGATTAACGAAAGACACAGACATCGTTATGAGTTTAACAACGAATACCTAACAGCATTTGAAAATGCTGGCCTGGTACCAGTAGGTAAAAACCCTAAGACTAATCTGATAGAAATAGTGGAGCTCAAAGACCACCCATTCTATATCGGTGTACAATACCACCCGGAATACAAAAGTACGGTTGAGAACCCCCACCCGCTTTTTGTAGCATTTGTAAAAGCAGCTAAGGAAGCCCAGGAAATAAGGAATAAGAATATTAAAAGGACCACAGAAAAGACTACTGCATAAAATGACGAAGAGCCACACAAAATGTGGCTCTTCGTTTAAAAAAATATTACCTCTTCAAATCTTATCGCCTGCAACTCATTGACTTGCTGGCAATTCCACATTTTCAATATCTTTGCCAATAGATCATCAGCCAATGTTAGAAAAATTTTATTCCAAATTTCAAAGAGTTACTTCAAACCGTTTGTACATCCCTGAACTGGACGGGATAAGGACTTTTGGACTATTCATGGTAATTTGTTTTCATGGCTATGCATACTACAGAAATAAAGCATCAGCACCATTTGCCGAAGATATGTCTTCCTTTGCCTGGCTTGACCAGTTAATGGTTAATTTCCACATTGCATTGCCAATATTTTTCATGCTGAGCGCCTTTATCTTGTCTATACCCTTTGCCAACCAATATATAAATGGGGGCAAAAAAACAGATATAAAGAAGTATTACCTGCGCAGGCTTACCCGTGTGGAACCACCTTATTTTACCGTCATTATCTTATTGTTTGTGTTATTGTTGGCCACCAAAACACACATGACGATAGGCGGCAATATCTTTAACCCTAACCATTACTTTTCAGGCCCGATTACTTTCAGTGAACTATGGCCCAGCTTCCTTGCTTCATTGTGCTATGTGCACCTTATAGTAATGCAGCATGCACCTTACTTAACGGTGGTGGCATGGTCTCTTGAGGTGGAGATTCAATACTATTGTTCTGGTCCTCTTTTATTCAAAATTTATACCCTAAAAAAGTATACCAGGCGCATTATAATGATCTTGGCCACTATTGCTATTGTATTGTTGCATGATATATACCAGCCAAAGACAGAAACTATCTATTGGTTTTTCCAGTTCTTCATTATGGGTATCTTCCTTGCCGACCTTTATGTAACTGATGTAGGCACCAAAACATTTAAAAACAACTGGATATTAGTCCCATTCCTTATTGCACTTGGTGGCATTTTATACCTGCCAAAGTACACACAGATTTTGCAGACTGAGAAATTGTTTGCATCCATCCCCTTACCCTTTTTGATTGCGTTTTTTATATTTACCAGTATCAAGAACCCATTTATCAAAAAGCTATTCTCTAATAAAATAATGACCATAATAGGTGGTATGGGTTATTCCATTTACCTTCTTCACTACCCTGTTATTTCATTTGTAGGGCACTTTACCACAAGCATCAGGATTACTAACCATTTCCTGCCCAATGCAATTTTCCATCTTTTGGTGGTGATGGCGTCTGTATTCCCTGTTGCGGCGGTTTTCTTCCTGTATGTTGAAAAACCCTTTATGGCTAGTAAGTGGGTGGAGAAATTGGGTAAGAAGAAAGAGAAGGCTGCGGTGGTGGAGTAGGCGGATTAATTACACCAAACAATTTTTCTAGTGTAAATAACTACTAATTTTGTGTACCAATAGCGGTACAATGACCAATTTTGAATTCAATTCTTTATTAGAATTAAAGCAGGCTTTCCCTACCCAACAAAGCTGCATTGACCATCTGGAGCAATTACGATGGAATGGGCATGTTGTTTCCCCCTTTGATGAAACATCTAAGGTTTACAAGTGTGCAGGCAATAAGTATAAGTGCAAGAATACTGGCAAATATTTTAATGTTTGTACCAATACCTTATTTGACAAGACTAAAATCGATTTGCCTACCTGGTTCTTGGCTATTTACTTAATTACCACCCACCACAAGAATCTATCTTCATTACAATTAGCCCTGGAATTAAATGTCACCCAAAAGACCGCATGGTATTTAAACCAGCGAATAAGGCTGTGCTTTGGATTGACTGATGCGACATAAAGCACTGTAAATGAATACTCTATTCATTGCAGTATTAACAATAAAAAAGCAATGCTCTTCAAAATAATATTATCGAAACACAATGTGGCAAATAGTTGTTGCACTGAAAATTGCTTTGAAATATCCCATATTCAAATGCCTACCGTATCAAATTATTGCTTAATTTAGAGACTAGAAAAAGCCACCTATTATGGATTTGACTAGAGAATCTGACTTTATATTCTATCGTGGACAAGATGGATTGATGCATGCCCAGGTAATTTTGGGAGATGAAACTGTTTGGGTATCGCAAAAAACGCTTGCAGAAATATTTGGAGTTGATAGGTCTGTGATTACCAAGCATCTTCAAAATATATTCACAGAAGGGGAACTAGTAGAAAATTCAGTATGTGCAATTTTTGCACACACTGCCTCTGATGGCAAGCAATACAATACCAGATTTTACAACTTGGATGGTATTATCGCTGTTGGATATAGGGTTAATTCATTTAAAGCTACTCAATTTAGGATATGGGCAACAAGGGTTTTGAAGGAATACCTGGTTAAAGGATTCGTACTTGATGATGAAAGACTTAAACAGGGCAATAAACTATTTGGAAAAGACTATTTCAGAGAGTTATTAGAGCGGATACGGGAGATTAGGGCATCTGAGAGGATGTTTTATGAAAAGGTAACCGAACTATATGCTACAAGTGTAGATTACAATAAAGAAGACCCCGAAACACGCAAGTTTTTTGCAAAAGTACAGGCTAAGCTTGAATATGCTGTTGTAGGAAAGACACCATCTGAAATTGTAAAATCAAGAGCCGACCATACCAAACCTAATATGGGTTTGACAACATGGAAGAATTCAAAAAAAGACGGAAGAGTTACCCTGACTGACGTTACAATAGCGAAAAACTATCTTACCAAAGATGAAATTACAAATCTCAATACACTAGTATCTTCATTCTTAGACCATGCAGAAATGATAGTAAGCAGGCAGAAACTAATGAAAATGGCAGACTGGGCTGAGCGGCTAGATAAATTCCTTGATTTTAATGAATATAAAATCCTTAATGATGCTGGAAAGGTAAAAAAGGAATTGGCAGAGGCATTTGCCGAAGAACAGTATCAAAAATATAGGGAAGTCCAGGATAAAACCGAGGAAAGTGATTTTAGCTTGTGGGTAAAACAAATAAAAGGCACAGGTAATTTACCTAGTGAGAATGAATTACTAAACACCCAAAATACACAAGAACCATTATCAAACTTTAATACCAAACTACTGACCGCACTCAATAATCAACCAAAAACTAAAAAGACGGTGAAGAAAAAAGAGGACTAACATCTATAGCTATATTTACCAATTGAATAAACAGGCGCATAAATACTAAACCCAAAATAATGTACTTTTGCGGGCTCTGATAATAGATAATAGATGATAACCAAACAAGCTGTAATAGATGCACTAAGCCAGGTGCAGGAACCGGATTTAGGCAAGGACCTGGTGACCCTGAACATGGTGAAGGATATAGAAATAGATGGTAAAAACGTATCGTTTACCGTAGTTCTTACCACACCTGCATGTCCGCTGAAGGAAATGATTGAAAAGGCTTGTATAAATGCCATCCGGATATTGGTGGATAAGGAAGCTGTGGTGAAGGTGAACCTTACTGCTAATGTAAACAGCAACCGTAAGGACAGCAAGATGATATTACCTGGTGTTAAGAACATCATAGTTGTAGCATCGGGTAAGGGTGGTGTAGGTAAATCTACAGTAGCAGTGAATCTGGCATTGGGTTTGGCACAGGAAGGTGCTAAAGTGGGTCTTCTCGATGCGGATATTTATGGACCATCTATACCAATAATGCTAGGCATTAGGGATGAACGCCCCAAGATGGCAGATATTGATGGAAAGGGCTTGATAGTACCTATTGAGCGTTATGGTATCAAGGCGATGTCAATAGGCTTGTTAATAGATGAAAAGCAGGCAGTTATCTGGCGTGGACCACAGGCAAGCGGTGCTTTGAAGCAATTTATTACTGATGTATACTGGCAGGAACTTGATTATCTTATCATAGACCTACCACCGGGAACAGGTGATATCCACCTTACCTTGGTGCAAACTGTGCCTGTAACAGGTGCTGTAATTGTATCTACCCCGCAGCTTGTAGCTGCTGCTGATGCCCGCAAAGCTATTATGATGTTCAAACAGGCACAAATCAATGTACCAATACTGGGAATTGTAGAAAATATGGCTTATTTTACGCCGCTGGAATTACCGGATAATAAATATTATATCTTTGGCAAGGGTGGTGCAAGGCAAATGGCTGAACAATTTGAATTGCCATTCCTGGGTGAGATACCACTGGTGCAAGGTATTCGTGAAGGAGGAGATAGAGGATTACCTGCGGTTTTGGATATGGAATCGGGATCAAGGGAGGCTTTTATTACTCTTGCAAAGACTGTGGCCCAAAATGTTGCTATGCGCAATTTGAATATGGAGCCGACGAAAGTGGTTGAGATGAAGGAGTAGTTTTGTTATGAGTAGTTAGTAAATAGTAAATAGTAGTTCGTCGTTTCTTGAACGGTATAGAGTAGGTAGTAATTAGTAGAGAGACGATTCTAGGAAAATAGTGGGGTGGGTTACAACAATAAAATTAATTAATAACCTGAATAATAGTTTATGAAAAAGCTTTTGTTTGCTGCCTTAGTGCTGCTTTCAGTGCAACCGGTTACGGCCCAAAGGAAATATAATAAAACCCCTGGGGCTACACCATTAAGTTTTTATATGGTAAAAGTACATGGTGGCCAATTTGACCTGGGTAGCGATGATGAGGCAGCTGACAGGAAGCCTGCCCATACTGTAACACTTAAGGACTATTCTATAGGTGCTTATGAGGTGACTCAGGAACAATGGAAGCTGATCATGGAAAGTAATCCATCTACATTCGATTGTGACGAGTGTCCGGTTACGAATGTAAGCTTTACTGATATCCAAACTTTTATTGAGAAGCTGAATACCAAAACCGGCAAACATTACCGCCTGCCTACTGAGGCTGAGTGGGAATACGCCGCACGTGGTGGTAATAAGGAAATTTTCTTTAAAAGCAGGCCACATATTGCTAAGGGTGGTGTTAACGAATTCCTGGTATCAAATCCGGGCAATAGGGTTCCAGAAAGGGAAATTGATGGCAAAAAATATAGCGGCAAGAAATTACCACAAGATGTTGCCTGGTATGAGCGTAATTCAATGGACCATGTTCACCCAATAGGCCGTAAGAAACCAAACGACCTGGGCATCTATGACATGAGTGGCAATGCCGAAGAGTGGTGTAATGATTGGTATGTGGGCAACTATGGCAGCAAACAAGCTGTAGAAAATCCTAAGGGCCCGACCGGTGGTAGTGCTCATGTGGTTCGTGGTGGTGCATATAGCAGTACTTCAAGCGAGATTACTGTTACCCGCCGTGCAGCATATCTTCCCGGCACAAGATCATCCTCATTAGGCTTTAGATTGGTGATGGATTAATTTTGTTACTTAATAATATTTTGAAGCCTCCAATATTGGGGGCTTCTTCCATTTTATACTATTTCCAACAAATGATTATACCCATATAGACAAGCAACATCAATATGGTTTTATCCTATTCCTTATTACTAGTCATTTATCTTTAACTTTACCCGCTGAATAATATTCTACTATGCTACAATTTGAGCGGTTTACACTGGAAAATGGATTGAGGGTTCTGGTGCATGAAGACAAGGCTACCCCTATGGTGGCTATGAATATATTGTATGACATAGGCGCACGTGATGAGGAACCCGGCCATACCGGATTTGCCCACCTGTTTGAGCACCTGATGTTTGGCGGTAGTGTAAATATTGAAGATTATGACGAGCCACTACAAATGGCTGGTGGTGAAAACAATGCATATACCAGCAATGACATTACCAATTACCATCTGCAGTTACCATTACAAAATATAGAAACTGCCTTCTGGTTGGAAAGCGACCGTATGCTTTCATTAGCATTCAGCGAAAAAAGCCTTGAGGTGCAACGCAAAGTAGTAAGTGAAGAGTTTAAAGAGCATTATCTCAACAAGCCCTATGGCGATGCCTGGCACCAGATGCGTAAGCTGGCATTTACCACCCACCCCTATCGCTGGCCTACTATAGGTGAAAACCTGCAACAAATAGAAGATGCCGTGCTAGGTGATGTAAAGGACTTTTTCTTTAAGCACTACAGGCCCAATTACGCCATTATGTGCATAGCAGGCAATGTAACTGTTGAGCAGGTAAAAGAACTATCGCAAAAATGGTTTGGTAATATCCCGGCAGGTGCAAGGCCAGAACGTAATTTGCCTGCCGAGCCACGCCAGGAAATTAACAGAGTGATGAACGTTAGTGCCGATGTGCCACTTGATGCACTTTATAAAGCATGGCATATTGGCGGCAGGATGACTGCCAATTACTATGCTGCCGACCTACTTACCGAAATAATGGGTAGTGGGTTTGCATCCAGGTTGTACCAAAGACTAGTGAAGGAAGAGCAATTGTTTAGCAATATCAATTGTTATCAAACAGGTAGTCTTGACCCGGGGTTGCTGGTGATAGAAGGTAAAATAAGGGAAGGTAAAACACTTGAGGCTGCCAATGAGGCTGTGGAAAATGAAATTTCACGGTTATTGGAAGGTGGGGTAACTGAGAAAGAGTTGCAAAAATCGAAGAATAAGATTGAGGCCATGATAGCCTTTGAGGATATGAGTTTATTGAGTAGGGCCAATAACCTGGCTTTTTATGAACTGATGGGTGATGCTGCATTGATAAATGGGGAATGGGAACGCTACCAGGCAGTAACCCAGGATTCGTTATTATTGGCGGCAAAGGAAATCTTTAGAGATGGGAATTGTAATACCCTTTTCTACAGAAGGAAAACCGAAGTTTAATTATTAATATTATTGATTGACCAATTTTGTAAGCATTTCATAGGGTTGTAAGTTTGTATTGTTATGCAGGAATTACCGATTATCAACAATCAGGATGTGGTAGTAGAAAAACGTGTGAAGAAGCCCGATTGGCTACGCGTGAAATTGCCTATGGGACAGAACTATCGTAATGTACGAGGACTGGTAGATACCCATAAGCTACACACCATTTGCGAAAGCGGCAATTGCCCAAATATGGGTGAATGCTGGGGCGAGGGC
>CANGSR010000049.1 GCA_947456055.1 Chitinophagaceae bacterium | reverse complement strand
CACCGGTAGTGGCACTGGTGAACCTTACAATATGGCTTGGGCTACCAATTAGTCCGCCACCTCCTGCGCTTGGTGTCCATGAGGTGCCACTCCATGATAAAACCTGGCCAACAGTTGCACCTTGTTGGGCTATCTTCAATGGAGTTGCGGTAACGCCTGTGCCAGCAAGGGTAGCATCAGTAACTACTACCTGTGTTCCCCAGTTGTCGCCAGCTCCCGGAGGGCCTGCTGGTCCTGCCGGTCCCGCTGGTCCTGCCGCACCTGCTGGTCCTGTTGCGCCTGCTGGTCCTGATGCTCCTGTAGGTCCGGGCGCTCCTGTTGCACCCGTTGCACCTGCAGGGCCTGTTGGCCCCACAGCTCCCGTAGCACCTGCCGGACCCGCCGCTCCTGTTGGTCCCGCCGGGCCTATTGGTCCTATTGAGCCAGTTGCACCTGTAGGGCCTACAGGTCCTGCCGGACCCTGTGGGCCAGGTGATCCTGCCGGACCATTAGCTGCATGTAATGCAAATGGTACGCTTAATAATTGTGACCTGCCTACAGTGGTATATGATGATCCACCTGATGGATCAACCTCTACCTGTATATATACATCGTCAATGCCTAGGTTGGTTACTACATTGTCGGCACTTCCTACCCCGTCTGGAGTCCCTGTTAAGGCAGCTACATTATATAATCCGAATGTATTGGTGCTTACTGTAAATTTCTCTACAAATAAAGTAGTACCTCCCGATATTCCCTGAAGATAAGAAAGTCTTAAAGAAATCGTTTTATTTGCCAAAGGGAACCCCGATAAGTCACGGGCTACTCCCTGATAATTGAAGGCTTTAGGTATACCATTAACAGTATTAACCTGAGCCAGAGAATTAATACCCAGTGCAGCCAAAAGCGCAATCGATAATGCTAGTTTTTTCATAAACGTATATTCGGGATTTGAATGAAGTGCTATATTTATTTTATTTTTTCAATTTTATAACTGTTTGTTTCATTAATGCCACCTGAACTAAAAGTAATTTCAAGCATATAGGTAGCAACGGCAAGTGGGGCAATATTTATTTCATGGTTCATTACACCATAACTTACTTCTAATTCTTTTGATATCAGTGTCTTGCCAGTCATGTCTAATAGCCGGTATGTTAAATTGCCATTATTTGGTGAATTGAACTTAATATTTACAACAGAACTTGATGGATTAGGATATACAACTGTGTTTTGGGCGAAAGCAGTATTCACTACTCCCACTGGCACTGATTTTTCATTTTGCAACAAGCCTTGTGTCAAGGTAACATTACTACCATAAAATGTACTTACCAGTGTCATCTCCCCAACTGAATAATCATAAATTATCGAACCGATTTGCTTCGACCCTCCTGCACCATTTAAAATAAATGGGGATATAGACTGGCCTATTGCCTGGTTACAGTTAGTAATTACAACAATTGCCACTATAAGCTTGTAAATTCTTTTCATACAGTATGCCGGTTAGAAAGTATTAGGGGTAAACAAAAATTAGTAGTATTCTTCAAATATCTATGTTATTTCTGGTATTTCATAATCTTTTTTGGGTGTTTTAAAAAATATTCTCCCCTTTTTATGCAATTATTTAACTATTGCTTAATTTTCATTGGGGAGCTTTGTTTATTTGATTGTTTCTATTGGGGAATTCCTTTCAGATTTCTTTGTGTTTCGTGGTTTTTAGTAAAATTTGGCAATAAATAGAATTGACATAAGCTGTAAGGACTAAATCGTAGGGCTTAGGCTCCAATTGCCAGGAATTGAGCATCTGGCATTATAGATATTTGCCTGCTGTGAAATAAAGTGATAGGATAATATACCAGATCATTATCCCATGCCTCAATGTCATTACTTTAAGTATTGTGGCCTTTAATAGATATTATTCAATAATATCACAATAGGCAATTACAATGCTCTGCCCCGCTAAAAGTATGGCTGTTGCATTCTGTTTAATTCTGGCTGAAAAATCCCGAAGGGATGACAGGATTATAGTAAAATGACCAATTTTAGAGAGCAAAACCCCGAAGTGGTGACATATTTTCGGTGAATGCAACAGCCATGCCCCTAAAAGGGGTAAATATACTGTCCTATGGCATCGCCTATCAAAACGAAAAGGACCCAGGGTACATTTAAGAAATTCTACGAACACCTTATACTAATGCAATTGCCCCTGGAAGGCTCTCTGTGTTATTTACAATACCATAAATACAAATAAGCCCCGGATGTCCGGGGCTTATTTGTAAATTCCTTTTACAGAAATAATTATTTTGTTGCAGGTGCAGCTGCCTTGTCGTCCGCTTTCTTAGCTTTCTTAGCTTTTTTAGCTTTTGGAGCTTCTTTCTTGTCAGCTATTGGAGTTGGAGTTGCTGCTGGAGCTGGAGTAGCTTTTGGAGCTTCTTTAGCGTCTTTAGTTTTAGCAGTTTTTGCTGTTTTAGCTTTCTTTTCAGTTGCTGGTTTAGCTGCGTCTTGAGCGAAACTTACTGAGCCCAAAAATAAAAGGGCTACTACGGATGTAACGATTTTCTTCATTTTGTGTGATTTTGTGCAAATGTAAAAACAAATGCTGCAATTTCAAAAAGGCTTTTTAGATATTTCAGAAATTCAAATTGTGATTAGCCATACATAATGCGTAAAGCATTAATTACTATTGTTTTAATTGGAAGAGGTTCTATGAAAAATAATTGTTAAAGGCCCACGATACATGAAAGAATCAACAATTATCCCATAAAATGGTGTTTTTGGGCTATTACAAAACATTATTTTTAGTTTTTGATTTGTCTTCTTTTCTTTGCATTATGTATACGCCAATTGACGAGAAACGTTTGTTCGAACAAGCTAAAAGCTTACTTATCCCTAAATCTGGTAATGAGGAGGAGATAATTATACAGCTTAGGGAGGTAATCAATTATGCCGATTGGAAATATTATGTCAATAGTAGCCCAGTCCTTTCTGATGCTGAATACGACAACTTATTCAAACAATTAAAACACTTTGAGGAGAAATTCCCTGAATTGGTAACAATCGATTCTCCAACCCAAAGGGTGGCCAATGGCTTATCTGAACGTTTTCCTACAGTAGCACACCTGGTACCCATGCTAAGTCTGGAGAATACATATAATGCAGAAGACCTTACCGACTGGGACCGCAAATGCCATGAGCTTGGGGGTGAAGGTCTAATAGAATATTGTGTAGAGCCCAAATATGATGGTGCCAGTATCTCTATTATATATGATAATGGTAATTTATCACGTGGTGCTACCCGTGGCGATGGGGTAATGGGAGAAGATGTCACAGCCAATATCCGTCAAATAAAGTCCATTCCACTATCTGCCCGCCTTATGGAAGATGGTATTTCCCAGGTTGAAATAAGAGGCGAAATAGTGATTCATAAAAACGTATTTGAAGCCTATAATAAGCAAAGGATAGCCGAGGGCCAATCTCCTTTGGCAAATCCTCGTAATGCCGCATCTGGTACATTAAGGATTTTAGACCCTACCGAGGTGCGCAAACGTGGCCTCAGTGCCATACTCTACCATATCAGTGATTATACATTAGCCCCCGGGGCCACCAGGCCTCCCCAACTGAGTACCCACTACGGGTCTTTGCAATGGTTATATAGCCTGGGTTATCCCACACCTGCAAAAGAAATGAAAGTGTTTACCCATATCGATGAGGTAATCAAATATTGTAGCGAGTTTGAAGCCCGTCGTGATGACCTTCCTTTTGAGGTAGATGGATTGGTGATAAAAGTGAACGATTTTGCAATGCAAGACCGTATGGGCATGACTACACACCACCCCCGTTGGGCCGTAGCATATAAGTTTAAAGCGCGCCAGGCTACCAGTAAGTTGCGTCGGGTTGAGTTTCAGGTGGGTAGGGTAGGAACAATTACCCCGGTAGCTAAGATCGACCCAGTGCATATTGGTGGTGTTACGGTTACATCCATTTCCTTGTTCAATGAAGACGTAGTGAGGGAAAAAGATGTACGCATAGGTGATACTGTATTGGTAGAGCGTGCAGGCGATGTAATTCCATATATAGTAAAACCCCTTACCGAGCTAAGGGATGGTACAGAAGAGGAAATAAAATTCCCAACCAACTGCCCTGCCTGCAATAGTGAGTTGGAAAAACAACCTGAGGAAGCAGCATGGCGTTGTATAAATATTGCGTGCCCTGTGCAGGTTGCCGAGCGCCTCATCCATTTCGCCAGCAAAGATGCTATGGATATCCGTAGCCTCGGAGATTCTAATATCCGCAAGTTTTTCGACCTGGGCCTAATAAAGGATATACCATCTATATATACCATCAATTGGGACAATGTACGTGGTATGGAAGGTTTTGGTGAAAAATCAATAGCCAACCTAAAGCAGGCAATTGAACTATCGAAAAAACAAACCCTCAACAGGGTAATATTCGGCTTAGGTATCAGGCATTGCGGGGAGAATACCAGCAAGATATTAGCATCGGCAGTTTCTAATATCAAGGAACTTTACGATTGGAATGTTGAGAAACTATCCACCCTCCAGGACGTAGGCCCCAAAGTGGCAACATCAGTAAGCGACTTTTTCGCCCGCTCAGAGAATAGGGCAATTATTGACAGGCTCGAAGAAGTAGGAGTAAATCTGATAAACGACCATAAAGACCAGCAAAAAGCCGGTGGCGCACTTGAAGGAAAAACATTCCTATTCACCGGCACTCTAAGCCAGTTTAAGCGTAGTGATGCCGAAAAGATGGTGGAGGAAAAAGGAGGCACATTACTAAGTGGAGTAAGTAGCAAACTCAACTATTTGGTAGTAGGTGAAGATGCCGGCTCGAAACTGGAAAAAGCCAAAAAGCTAGGTACAGTAAACATCTTGAGCGAGCAAGAGTTTTTGGTTTTAATTAATGGCTAGTTGTTCAAATTGTACACTTTAAATTACAATTTCGTTGGCTCTATAGGAGCCAATGGCTTTGTGATAAGGACTATATCCGAATGATGACTGCTGCCAATGCCAAGTATTGTTTTATTGGAATCTGAACAAAAAATTAGATTGCCATTCGGAGGCCTCACCCCGGCCCTCTCCCAGGGAGAGGGTGTCGTATCTTGGCGTTTCTGACAGTAATTTTTGATATATTTGGGATTGGCCACGTCATTTTCAATGAACTTTTGTGCAACAAATTTGTTACTCCGACGGAGCAGCCCTAATTGGGATATTCTTACATTCTAAATCTTACATTATCCTAATAATCCTACTCCAAAAACACTAAAATCCACCCTAATCCCGTTTCTTAACATTTTGAACACCTTATAAAAACTAATTTTACGGCATCATTTGCTTTTTAAATCACAACTATGCATAAAATATTCAGGCTAATTTCCTTCGTTCTATTGGTTTCAATTTTAGGTTCATCATGTATTGTGTCACGGAAAAAATATGATGAGGCCACCAAAAAGGCAATGGACCTGATGGATGAAAACTCCAAATTGAAAACCAAGGTTTCCAGTCAGGAGGATGCCATGAAAAAGCAAAGCGACCTCATTGCCCAACTAAAAGGAAATATTGCCAGCCAGAAAGGTATTATTGAAGCCCTCAATGGCCGCATAGCCCGCCTTAAAGACAGTATTGCCAATGGTGATGAACAGATACAGTCACTGGAAGCCAAGCTAGGCACGATGGGCGATGAAAAACAAAAAACTTCAAAAGAGCTAAGCTCAACCAAAGAATTGGTAGCCGCACAAAAAAAGAGCCTTGAAGAAATAGAAGCCAAACGCCGTAAAGCCGAAAATGATATTGCCGACCAGCGCCGCAAACTGGAGGAGCAAATTGCTTCCCAGCGTGCCCAACTCGACAAATTGCAATCATTCATAGACCAGCAACAAAAAGCCACTGAAGAACTGAGAAATAAGATTGCCAAAGCACTGGAAGGATTTACTAGCAGTGAACTAACTGTTACCCGTAAAAACGGAAAGGTATACATTAGCATGCAGGAGGGATTATTATTCCCTTCGGGTAGTGCGGTGGTGAATAAAAAGGGTAAGGAAGCCCTCGCCAAGGTAGCAAGCGTATTGAATACCAACCCGGATATTAATATTGATGTGGAAGGCCATACAGATAGCATAGCGATTCATAACAAAACCTATGCCGACAACTGGTCTCTAAGTACAGCACGTGCCACCTCAATTGCCCACGTATTGATAGAGGAATACAATGTAAGCCCCGAAAAGCTAGTAGCCAGTGGCCGCAGCCAGTACGACCCTGTAGCAGATAATACCACTTCAGAGGGCCGTGCCGCTAACCGCCGCACCGAAATCATCCTCGAACCTAAGCTCGATGAAATTATGCAGATGCTAAATGGCAAGTAATTTTCAATGGATTTCTATCAATTAAATGCCTCATCCGATTTTTGTAAATATCTATTTATAGCTCAAAAGTCATAAAGTATATACGGCCTTCAGGCCGGGGATTATAATTATATAATATATGGCTTTAGCCAAAATCATGGCATAATGCATTCCCAATCATATTTAGTAAGCTTCACTAGGTCTGCTAATTAACAATCTAGTTCACTAACTGAAAAAGCTTCAAAATTGCAATACTATAGGAAAATCCCCTCTTATATTTAGTATGCATTATGAAAGTAGTATATTGTAATGTGCTGATAATAATATAGATAGGATGTGCGGGACTCCCCTCCTGTTTTTAGGAGGGGACGTTTTGGTGCAGCCAAAACTGGGGTGGTAGCAGCGAGGTTAGCCGGTATCGCATTACCTAAAACGCCAATTCCGCCCCACTACTCCACTAGTCCAAGCTTTATGCTTGGTCTGGTTTCTTGCAAGCGTCCGCTTGCGAAAATGTTAATCGCTTGAACGCCAAGAGGAAAACAAGTCTTTTTTAGATATTATGCATAATAGACGGTAGTATTATTTCTTTGCTATAATAAACATTACTGTATCGCCACTTTGTTCTTTTTTCCATCCTCTTGAGTCTATTGGATTTTTTTCCATTATCAACAGAGCCAAGGTGTCTGTGTTGTAAAATTGAGTTTCATATTTGTGTTCTTCTATTCCCCCTTCATAACCACCAATAGGTTTTAATGTAAAAAGAAAAGTATTTGCTTTTGATTTTTCAAAGGGGATTATTGCGAATAAATTCTTCGTTAATACCTTTTTTACGAAGAAAGCTCCCACTGATTTTTCAACCCATGAATGTTGAACCCATGCTGTGTCAAATTTTACAGTCAAATCACTATAATGTAATTTATAATCGGATTTTAAGGGATATAAAACACAAACAAATGAACCATCACTGATTGATTCAGTCATTGATTTTGAATTATAACTTCCCCAATACGGAAAGAAATCAACATGCAAATTGTTTTTTTCTTTCCAATAAAGAATTACCACAATGACTATTAAAATGCCGGCTATGTATTTTAATTTTTTCATTGGATATTATTAGTAGCCATTTTTATTCTAAAAGGTAAAATTATCATTTAATTGATTGCCTAAATCTATAATTTCAGCTTGCCTCAATAATTGTTATAAATACCCTCGCTCTTCCGGATTTATAATCCGAATGAACGAGGAGGTACAAATGTTTCCAATAGCTTATAATTCTTCATTCAGCCACCATTTTATCGTGTAGATTCATCACCAAAAAATAATTTATCCCCACACCCCAAATTATGCAACGGGTTAGGCTTGGATTCCCTAAATTTATTGCATCAAAATTTGTTTATGAAATTCAAAAGTCGCCCTCTAATATATTTTGCCTCTGGCTTACTTATAGGTATGTTGGTAATAACCGGTATTGCTACCAAAAAGGCCGACCCAGGCACTACACCAGTGCAAATAAGTCCCGATGGGCGTCCACAATACAAATGGTATGCACCCCTTTTACCCAGCGGTTTAGATTTTGCAGGTGAAATAGTTCCACTCGACAGGTGGGAGGTTAGGGAGCGCCTTGATAGGGAAATTCTGGTAAATACTTATTTACATGGTAGCCAGCTTTACATTCTCAAATTGCAGGGTAGATATTTCCCGATAATTGAGGCCAAGCTCAAAGCAAATGGTGTACCCGACGACTTTAAATATGTATGTGTGGCAGAAAGTGCACTCCAGCAAAACGCTCTATCAGGAGTAGGTGCAGCCAGCTTCTGGCAGTTTATGAAAGATACAGGCCCTCGTTATGGCCTGGAAATAAATGATGAGGTCGACGAGCGTTTCAATGCACCGAAGGCTACCGATGCTGCTTGTAAGTACTTCAAAGAAGCCTATGCTAAATTCGGCACATGGACAGCAGCAGCAGCATCTTACAATTGCGGCATGGCCGGCTATAACAACCAGGCCGAATTCCAGGGTGCTACCAATTATTACGACCTCATTTTTCCTGATGAAACAAACAGGTATCTATTCCGTATTCTGGCACTAAAATACCTCTTGTCTAATGCCAAAAACTTTGGTATGATGATTGAATCAGGCGAGGCATACAAACCTTTGCAATCAAGGGTTGTATCGGTTGAGAAAACAATTGATAATCTCGCTGAGTTTGCAAAAGCAAATAACAGCACTTATAAAATGCTCAAAATCTACAATCCCTGGCTTAGGGCACATAAACTCACCGTAAAGCCAGGTAAAAAATACGATATCGAATTTCCCTTATAAGTAGTGAGAATTTTCGCATCACGAAAATCTACTGCTCTATAGGTAATGTTTAGTTACGTTGGCTCCGTAGGTGCCAATGGCTTTGTAGCATAGTTTACAAAAAATGAACACTGCTCCATCGGAGCAGCACTAATCGAGGTAAGTACGATAGAAAGTGATAACATTTTATCACTTTCTATGGTGCCGTAGTTTTTTTAATATTGCTACAGCAGGCAACGCCCGGTTTTAATAGAATATACGGCCAGGCCAACCCTTGTTTTCAGGTCAAGTTTGTCAAACAGTGAATCACGGTAACCCTCCACTGTACGTACACTGCAAAACATCTTTTCAGCAATTTCCTTGTAGGTCATTTCTGTGCAGCAGTATTTAAGGAGTTCTTCTTCACGATCAGTAAAGGATATTTCTGGCAGTTTGTTATGGTTCTGTGGGCCTGAAAGGGTTGAATATATTTTACCTGCTGCCCATTCAGGGTAATAATACCCCTTCGTAACCAATGTATCAAGTGCATTTTCAAGTTCCTGGGGTTGGATGTTTTTAAGTAGGTAACCTCTGGCTCCTGCCCTTATCATTTTTATTAATGATGTATCATCATCCTGCATAGATAGTGTCATAATCAAAACATCAGGGTGGTGTTCCTTTATCCACCTGGCGGTTTCAAACCCATCCATTACGGGCATATTTACATCCAGCAAAACAATATCAGGAATATTTTTTGGCATCCTGAACATATCAATCAGGGCCTTGCCATGCTGCACCTCATAAAGTACGGTATACTTTGGGAAATTTTCAATTACCCCGGCGATAGCTTTGGCAATAAGTATATGGTCATCTACGACTACAATAGAGTGTTTCATTTTAAGTGAAATTTAGTTTATTTGAAGGAATAAATAGGTTCAGTTCTGTACCCTTATTCACAACACTGTTTAGGGAAAATTCGGCACCAATCAGTTCTGCTCGTTTTTTCATATTCTGCAACCCAATCCCATCTTTTTTGACGTCTTTTTTTGAATCTAACAAAAAGCCTTTACCATCATCCTTTACCAGGATTAGCAATCCTGAATCAGCATATTGGAAATTTAAAAGTATATTTTTACAATTGGAATGCTTCAGGCTATTTTGCAAAAATTCCTGGATAATACGTAAAATAAAATTTTTGATGGTAGTAGACATGCAGAAGTCTGTACCCACAAAATTCCACGATACATGGCATATTTTCAGGGCGTTCACCCTTGTACACTCATTAATAATCAGGTCTTTAAGTTCTCCTATTTCAGCATTGGCATTGGCCAGGCTTTTTGATAAGGCCCTCAATTCCTTTAGCGATTCATCTATTATTGTCCCCACATTAGCCATGCGCTCATAGGCGGGTGATGATTTGTTTTCAAATGCCAGTTGGTGTGCATAGATGGATGCCAAGGTAAGTCTCTGCCCTACATTGTCATGTATCTCCCTCCCCATGTCCTGCATGGTTTGTTGTTGTATTTCAAGTTTTGTATTTAATAGTTCCTGTGTATGTTGTTCATTAGTTATTGCCTTCTCCCGTTCATAAATTATCTTTCTCCTATAATATTGGTATATAAAAATAAATATCCCAATTATAAGAGCTAATAATATTATCCATATTAGGACGAACTTTTGAACGAAATCGTGTTCTTGCCCCATATAAAACTTATTGCAAACATTAAATACATAATACAATTCAGTACCAAAACCAGAGTATAAAAGGGCTTCATAAGATTCGGGTAATTTGAAATAAAAAAACTTCTAAATCCATAAAATGGCGCACTACCTAGGTAGTAGAATAATAGTCCACCACATATCCAAAACATTCGGTTTGTTCTGAAATTCAATATTTCATCAGAGGTGACCAGTACAATAAAATGCCTTAAAATCAATATAAGCAAAAGTAAATTTCCTGCATTATATGAATTGGTCCCCAGGAATTCTGGCTTATGCCAATTCGCCATATTATCATATACCCAACTGGAAAGGTAAATTATAGCACAAATAATTGGTAATTTATTAAAGGAAAGTGATTTAGATGTTTTATAAAAGAGCCAGAAAAAAAACAAAAACTCCATAGGGATTTCAAAATAATTGAAAAATGCAATATTTTGGCTTACTAAATATCTACTGGCAAAATATCCGCCAATCTGTTCACTTATTACTATGAATGTAAGGTAAACTGAAAAGGCTACCCAATAAGTCCCTTTCAGTTTACGCCAATAAACATAGCCTGTTAAACAGGCTATGAGTTCACATATGATAAGTAAATTGTTCAATTAATAGGTGTAAATAATTGTTTAAAGATCAGCCACTGCCATTAGGCCAGCTCCAACATAGTTTGAAGATGTATTTCCTGCAATTTTAGGTTTAAACGGAGGAGGCATTAGTGTGCCATGGTTCATAACCCCAACTTTATTTGGTAAATTACCAGCAGCAGGATCATAAATATCTACAATGCTTATTGGGTTTCCATTATTATCAGCTATATGTGGGTCAAAATCTACGTCATCACCATTGGCATCATTATAGGTGGGTACTAATATTAGGGTTTCCATTCCTGCATATTGTGTCTGGCTTGCCAACTCTGCACTAAGGTTAGGTTGATTCCATAGGGGTGATCCATTTTCGGGATATTGGGCAAAATAAACTCTTATACCAAGGTCGCCGGTAGCTTGCGTACTCGTACTGGTTACCCCTGTCTCAATTTGATGTATAAATGCTTTCAGGTCATCAAGGCTAAACCAAACAGACCTTGAATCAGAAGGTGATAGTGTGCCATTTACAGATGTTCTAAGTTGCGCCAGGCTCAAAGAATCATTGATTACCTGCAGATGATTATCTGTGTAATTCTTTACCATTGTTAATGCTAAAGCCGGATTCATTCCGATTAAGTTTGACATACTAGTTTTTTTTGAGTGTTTGTAAATAAGTTTATGCTAATGTACTCAATCAATGCGTTATGTAATAATAAGTTTGCCTGATTTTGGTTGGTTCAAAGAAGCAGAATTTTAAGTTGTTGGTAATCAATTGTTTGTGGAAAATGTTGAGGCTTTTCATAGACAGGGCTTTGTTAAAAACCGTTAATTGCCCTTTTTTTAATACCGTTATTTAACGGTAGTAATTTAGTTATTTATGCCATTTATTGAGGCGATAAAATGCCCTCCACGATATTTATTGGAATTGTGGTATGGCATCGTTAGGGAAAATAATTTAATTCATCTTCTTGCCGCTTTTTTGTAAGTTGCAACAACATTTAAAGCCCCCGAAAATTCCATGCGGATTTTTTATGCCATTTTGCTTTCAGCTTTATCCTTTGGCCTGATTTTCATATTAGACCATCCCCTGGGGGCATTACCGGCATTGGGCAGATTATTAGATCCCATAAATGGTTGCCTTGCCAATGCCGAACCAACGAATATAGATTTCAATCAGTCTATAAAATTACCAACCCTCCAGGGGGCTACAACTGTTTGGCTCGATGAGCAAATGATACCCCATATTCATGCGTCTACCGAACACGACCTGTATTTCGTTGAGGGTTATCTCCATGCCAGTTTCAGGCTTTGGCAGATTGACATGGAAACAAGGGCTGCTGCAGGTAGGGTTAGTGAGGTAATAGGTGACAAAACCCTGGCCTACGATAGAAAGCAACGCCGAAAGGGAATGGTTTATGCGGCCGAAAACTCCCTTAAGGCTATGGAAGCCAATCCTGAAACCAAATTAATGATGGATGCCTACACTGCAGGTATCAATTATTATATCTCCGGCCTGACCTATAAAGACTTGCCATTGGAGTATAAACTGATGGGTTTTAAACCCGAGCCATGGACAAACCTGAAAATAGCACTCCTCCTAAAATACATGGCGGATGACCTAACAGGTGCTACTGATGATATGGCCCAAACTTATCTCAGGGAAATATTATCACCTGAGCAATTAAAGTCATGGTACCCCGATAAGGTAGAAGGTAGTTCAAGCGTAATACCTGCCGGTACTATTTTTGATAAACCATCATTGTCAACTCCAACACACCCGGCTGATAGTTTGGTTTTTCCACATTACCTATCGTCAGATTTCGGTGAGCCTAAAGTAGAAGGAAAGGGTAGTAATAACTGGGTTGTAAGTGGCAGCCACACAGCATCAGGTGCACCAATCTTGTGCAACGACCCCCACCTTGGCCTTAATCTTCCTTCAATATGGTATACATGCCAATTGCAGGCGCCAGGCCTCAATGTGTTTGGTGTCTCCTTACCTGGTACTCCGGGTATCATCATTGGGTTTAACGATAGTCTTTCATGGGGTTGTACCAACAATTACCGTGATGTGAAAGATTTTTATGAGATAAATCCTGTAAAGGAAAATCCAAATAAATATTGGTTTAATGGTGGGCAGGTTGATTTCACCAAGAGGGTGGAGACTATAGTTGTAAAGGGAAAGCCCGATGTTGTAGATACAGTCTATTACACCCTGCATGGGCCATTAATGTATGATCAGAATTATAAAAGCAAAGATGGTTTACAACGACCCCTGGCTATGTGCTGGATGGGGCATAAGGCTACAAACGAACTATTGGCCATAAGCCATATGTGTAAGGCCCAAAACTATAATCAGTTTGTAGAGGCAATTATGAATTTTCAATGCCCTGCACAAAATATAGCCTATGCCGATAGGGCAGGGAATATAGCCATTTGGGGGCAGGGGCAATTTGTAAATAAATGGAAAGACCAGGGCAAGTATGTAATGGAGGGCTTTGATAGTACCACCTTATGGAAGGAACTTATACCTATGCACGAAAACCCCCATGTGCTCAACCCTGCCCAGGGCTACCTTGCTTCAGCTAATGAATGTGTTACTGATAGCACCTATCCTTATTGGTACAACGGTGGTTTTACCGAAATCAGGGCATGGCGCATCAACCAGATGCTGGCTGGTATGAATAAGGCAACCATCAAGGATATGTTTGCAATGCAGAATGATACACATTCCCTTTTGGCAGAAAAAGCCTTGCCCATCCTGTTGTCAAACCTCAATAATGTACAGGATGAGTATGTGGAAAAACTTAAAAACTGGAATCACAACTTAACATTGGAAACAAAAGAAGGAACCCTTTTTCAGATTTGGTGGCGTATGTTTTATCTAGATATCTGGTATCGGGATAAGATGAGGAATATACCTGATAATGCTATGCCATTACCTGAGCGCACTATGCAATTACTAATTGCCAAAAATCTTCCTGTACCTAAAAAATACCAAACTCCTGCTGGGGTTGAAAGTGATTTACGGAATTTGATAACCATCAATTATCATCGTGCTGTAGATAGTTTGAAAAAACTGGAAACTAATAAGAGTGAAGAGTGGTATATGGCCAAAAATACTACCCTAAGCCATCTTACTAAGTTACCGGCATTTAGTTTCGACCACCTAAAAGTAGGCGGCTGGGGAAATACTATAAATGCTACAAAAGATAATCATGGTCCATCCTGGCGCATGGTGGTGCAAATGGGTAAAGAAATTGAAGCCTATGGAGTTTATCCTGGTGGCCAATCGGGTAACCCTGGTAGTAAGTACTACAATGATTTATTGCAAAGTTGGGTAGATGGCAATTATTTCAAGTTGAACTTCCTACCCAATACAGAAAAGCAGGACGATAAGAATATTAGATACACCATCAATTTTCAAAAACAGTAATAGCTATAGCGAATTGAAACGATGAGATTTTTCTTAACCATATTAATCATTGCGCTGGTTTCTGCCATTGGGGAAATGATATTCCCCTGGTGGATAATAGGTATTGTGTCCTTATTAGCAGGTATGCTAGCTGGTTTGAAACCAGGTAAGTCTTTCTTGGCAGGCTTTTTGGCTATTGGCATATTTTGGTTGGTTGCAGCCCTCTGCCACGACCTGCCCAATGACCATATCTTATCCCAACGAATGGCAATATTATTATTCAAAAAACCAACTTACCCCTTATTCTTATTAGTAATCGCAATAATTGGCGGTCTGGTAGGTGGGCTGTGTTCCCTAACAGGGGCGTATATTAGAGGTATTTCAAAATAATCAATTCTTACCACAGCCGGGTATGCTACTTATCTCCCGTAAAAAACTGGTCCTTCCAGTTTTTTAGGATATAAAGTATATTGATGAAAAATGTGAAAACAACAAACCACTGTTTCAGGTTAGCCCAAATATCATCCTTATCAAAGAAGATTTTCCTTATGCAGGCTCCTGGCGGCAGCTGTTCAAAACCAATGTAATACTCCTTATTATTAATCAAAAACGACAGGCTCACCGCATAAAAGACCAATATAAATATCATATTGAATAGCTGGAAAGGTGTTCTATTTTCATCTCCTGGAATGAAAAACTGCTTTACACACAATATTGAGGTTATGAGTAATGCCACATTGATAAATGATAACACTTCCGCATAAAAATGGATATGCTTTACATTTTCTCCTGCTGCCAGGCAAAACGCAGGTAGGAGCATAATTAGGAGAAATAGTATATTTTTTTTGTTTTGCATCTATGACTAAGTGGCAATTTACTAATTTATTTGAATTATGTAAATGATTGCTGTCAATTTTGTTAATTTGATACCTATATTTTTGCTGAATTATAAATTTTGGTGTCTCTGGTGATTGTAATAATCAATTACTACCTCTATTGAACAATGGAGCATTCATATCGGTTTTGACAGTATACTATGCAATATGCACCCATAAAAGCTAATGCTGTCCGAAATCCAATTATTTTCGTAAGTTTGTGATTATTGATAATTTTTTCTTAACAATTAGCATGTTTTGAATTAGCTGTGCGGGTGATTACAACGATAGTTGGTGTTTGTTATATAAATTTATTGGATTTAGCTAATTCCTACTGCTCTATATAAAAATATTTAAATGGGATGTGGCAATTGTGGGACGAGTGCTAATGGTGCTCCGTCTGGCTGCAAAAGTAATGGCGGGTGTAGCACCGGCGGCTGTAATAGGCTAAATGTATATGATTGGTTGAATGCTCTTCCTTTGCACGATAGTGCAAAACCCTATCCAATTATTGAGGTTTCTTTCAGTAGGGGTAGCCGCAAAGAGTTCTATAGAAATAATACTCACTATTTTATTGAT
Organism: Chitinophagaceae bacterium; assembly: GCA_947456055.1. Classification (GTDB taxonomy): domain Bacteria; phylum Bacteroidota; class Bacteroidia; order Chitinophagales; family Chitinophagaceae; genus Nemorincola. Next base: position 2,981 of record CANGSR010000049.1, on the reverse strand, counting down.
AAGGGCGACTGGCTGGCTGTAGAAGGTGTAGGCGGTTTTGACGTAGGTCAGGTAAGTCTTACCGGCGAACTGGTAAAACTCCAACTGAAAAAATACGGAGTAAAAGAACCTGAGGTAAACAAAAGGGTACTGCATCCTGCCACCGAAGAGGAACTTGAAATTCAGAACAAGCAAAAAGAGCGTGAAGCAGAAATGCTGATAAGGGCCAGGGCCATTGCCCGTAGCCTGAATCTGGATATGAAGCTTTGCGAAGTAGAAATACAGGCCGATAGCAAAAAAGGAACCTTTTTCTATACTGCAGACCAGCGTGTAGATTTCAGGGAACTCATCAAATTATTCGCCGGTGACTTCAAGCTAAAGGTGGAAATGCGCCAGATAGGTGCCCGCCAGGAAAGTGGTAAGGTAGGCGGTATAGGTAGTTGTGGTCGTGAACTTTGCTGCAGCACCTGGTTGACTGATTTCAAATCGGTAAATACTACTGCTGCCAGATACCAGAATCTATCCATCAACCAAACAAAATTATCCGGTCAGTGTGGCAGGCTCAAATGTTGCCTCAATTACGAGCTGGATACCTATATGGATGCCTTATCGGTATTCCCAGATCATGCCGAACATCTGGAAACAGTGAAAGGTGTAGCACACCTACAGAAAAGAGATATCTTCAAGAACCTTATGTGGTATAGCTATTCTGATAATAATAAGCAATACCCATTAACTATAACCAGGGTTAGGGAAATACAAGCACTCAATAAATCGGGCCAAAAAGCTGATGAATTGCATCCTGTAGAGCTCGAAACTAAAGAAAGCAGAGCGGGTATAAAGCCCGATGCAGGCTATGTCAACGACGTAGGACTGATTACCCTCAAAAACCTCGAAAAGCCTAAAAAGAAGAAAAAAGGCGGTGGTGGTAAAGAAGGTGGTGAACCAGGCCAGGCTCCAAGAGCAGGCCAGCAGGGTAATCCTAACCAGCAAAGGCCAAACAGGCCTCAGCAAGGTGGGGGCCAGCCACAAGGCAACAAACCACCCCAACAGGGCGGTCAGCCTCAGGGTCCCAGGCCGCAACAAGCTAATGGCCCACAGCAGCCAAGGCAACCAAATCCTAATCAGCAACAAGGTAAGCCCCAGCAAAATAATAATCCACAGCAACCAAAACCCCAACAGCAGGGCGGAAACCAGCCTAAGGGGCCAAGGCCACCACAACAACAGGGAGGAAATAATCAGCAAAGGGGTCCAAGGCCACAGCAACAAGGAGCAAATGCCCCACAACCGGGTGCCAGTGCAGAGCAACCAAATGCGCCCCAGACCCCAGCACCAGCAGGAGATGCGCAACCAGTTGCCAACCAGCCCCAAGGTAACAGGCCGCCCCGTGAAAACGGAGGCCAAAATCCTAACCAGCAAAGGCCACCACGTCCTCAAGGCCAGGGTGGAAACCAGCAACAGGGCAATAAAGGTCCTCAAGGCCAAAGGCCCCAGGGCAATAGAAACCCCAACCAGGGTCCTAGGCCAAACCAGACAAACGGCAACAAACCAGAAGGACCTAAGCCGCCCCAAGAGGGCCAAACCCCACCTCCACCAGCCAGTGAATAATTGATAATATTTATAAATGAAAAATGCCCTTCTGTAAACCGGAAGGGCATTTTTATTTGTGGTAAGAGCTACCAAAACCGGTTCAAGCCTTCAATGTAACCCCTCTCTATTTTCCGGCCTAATTGTAGCGGGATAAGCGACTAGGTAACCTATTTAACTTAAGGAAATTTTGATAGGCATAAGTGTAGTATGAGCTAAATAAATGTTGTTTTCAGAGTTTATAAGCCCTTAAGGGGCGCAATCTCAGAGCGATGGGCATCGCCCATCGAAACGAAAGGGCATCAAAATACATTTTAAAAGTTCGTAAATATCCTAAATGGATAATATTCATCTTCGCCGTTGCGACATTCCTGAATTATCTAAAAGTGTGCCAATATTTCTAATTCACCTTAAAATCGAATATCTTTTTTAATCCCATCCCACTGGTGTCTTCTACAATTAGTGTAATCGTGTCATTTGTCTTGAAGAAAAAATCTGTTACATAATTGTAATTGATTAAATCAGCAATAATTGAGTCTTTTCCTTCAATCTCTTCAGTTAATTGAACTTCATCAGGTAATGTGGCATTTCCTAAAATGCAGTAGGCATTCCATTTTTTGACGCCCTGTTCAATTGATTTGTATTTAATCCTACCTACTGGCAAAATATGTTCAAGCTGGTATACCCAAACAATTATTGCCATTAATAGTATACTAGAGATAAGCAGAGTTAAGGTTTTTGACTTCATAACACTCTAGTGTAGTTTTCTAGTAGCCCCGGCCTTCAGGCCGGGGAATATGAATAATTTATATTTGGCTTTAGCCGAAATCCTTGCACACCATCAATAAATAATGACGAAACTAATAAGCACTTAAAAGTCCCAATTACGGATCCAACGGATCCCCCGGATCCATATGAAGGGATAGAATATTAGGTTTATATTCCGCTTCATGCAGTCCTTTTTTGGTCATACCCAGGTAGGGTAGGTAGCCCAATTCGTGCATATTACGGGCATCAAAATAGGCAGAGCTAATCGTCTCAATATGGGATTTCGCCGAAACCACTAACACAGGTTTATTAGTTGGGATACCATACCTAAATATCAAGCGATTCGCATTCCTGATATTGGTGGTGGTATGCCGTGCAAATGGGTCGTCAATAATGGCATTCTCGGGTATGCCGTATTTTTCCATCAGATATTTTTTCATTTCAATTGCCTCGCAATAAGGCCCCCTGAAAGGGGTAACATACCCTCCCGATGTAATAATAAAAGGAGCTAGTCCGTCCTTAAATTTCTTAGCCGCAATGTCACAACGCATCTTACTCATTGGGCTAATAGCCACACTAGTAATCTCCGGCCCTGAACCTAATACCAGTATACATGAGTGTGAGTATTTCCCAAAGTTGGTTTGGGT
>CANGSR010000048.1 GCA_947456055.1 Chitinophagaceae bacterium | reverse complement strand
GGTGGACTTTATTTAATCATCGTTCCTAAGCCATTCTCTTAAAACAAAAATCACCATCTAGTATCAGGACAATTATATTGGCGTAATAATTCAGGAAAATGTTAGTAAAAACAACAAAAATATTTTTCAAATATATCCATTATCAATTCCAGGTTAATCTTTGCCTACAAATCATTACAGGACTCCTATAAGTATAACTTCTGGCAACAACACGAAATGCTAAAAAAACCTTCCAATCGGTAATAGATTTTGACTATACCTACGACCTGCGTATATTTGCACCAAATTCATTATAATATGACCATTACACAACTTGAATATGTGGTAGCTGTAGCAACCTATAAAAGCTTTGTTGCAGCAGCAGAAAAATGTTTTGTTACCCAACCCACTTTGAGTATGCAAATACAAAAGCTTGAAGATGAATTGGGTGTAAGAATTTTCGACAGGAACAAACACCCGATTGCGGTTACTGATATAGGTGAGATTATAGTTGACCAGGCAAGGATTGTACTTGCTGAATGCGAAAAAGTTAGCGAGGTAATTTTAAGCCAACAAAAAATATTATCTGGTAAGTTCAGGTTTGCAGCAATACCAACTGTTGCACCCAATATTTTACCTTCCCTGCTTGATAATTATTCAAAAGCTTTCCCAAATATCAAATTGGAAGTGAGGGAAATGGAAACCAACAAGATTATTACAGCCTTATTAAATAATGAAATTGACGCAGGCCTGTTAAGTACCCCTCTTGAGCAAAAAGGCATTAAGGAATACCCACTTTTCTATGAACCTTTCGTTGGGTATTTTTCCGAAGGTGAAAAAGCACTTGCTAAAAGAATGATTATCCCTTCAGACCTTGCATTAGATCGTATCTGGCTGCTTAACGAAGGCCATTGCATGCGCAACCAGATTATCAATTTGTGCAGTGAGCAGATTCAAAAACTCCAGTCTGAAAAACCTTACCGATACGAATCCAGTAATGTGGAAACACTCCGTAAAATGGTTGAGAAAAATGGAGGAATGGCAGTTTTACCGGAATTGGCAACATTGGAATTTAATGAGGACCAGATTGAACATATCCGCTATTTTGAAGACCCGGAACCTGTAAGGGAAATAAGCCTGGTAACCAATGACCACTTTGTAAGAATGAGTGTATTACAAAGCCTAATGGACGAAATACTGAAATTAATACCTGAAAAAATGAGGGTGCAAAAGAAGAATAGAAAGGTATTACGTATTCAAAGTGCCAAACTGGAGCTTTAATTGTACATCTGGAATAGACAGAACCAGTAAAAACCAAGAAATATAAAATAATTGAGGGGCAAAACTAAAATTTTGCCCCTCAATCATCTTATACCCTCCCAAAAGAAAAAGGGTACCTCACCTAAATGAAGTACCCTTCAAATTAAACAATTTAAATATTATCTGGCAATCACCATCTGGAATACACTGGCTTCAGTAGCAGAATGCAGGCTACAATTATAAACCCCATCAGCAAGTGAATTGGCCAAAATAACCTTCTGGTTAATAACGCCACTTACAGAATTAATCTTATCGCTGTATACCACCTGACCTAACATATTAGTAATTTCAAGCGACAATTCCTGGTCTACATTTCCATTCTGTCCTTTAATAGTAAATTCACCAGTATTCGGATTTGGCATTACAGCAATGCTGTTTGCACTTGCTACATTATTAATGCCCACATTACCTACATTAATAATGATAGAGTTAAACGACCCAAGCGCACAGGCATCATTGCGGGTAACGATGCAGGACAAAGAATCATGGTTGGAGAAACTTGACTGGTAATAGGTTGCCGTTGATGCACCAGGAATAACCACACCATTTAATACCCACTGGTAAGTAGGAGAAGTGCCGCCATTAGTAACAATCGCCCTGATAGTATCTGCATGACCAGGACCAATTAATGCACCACCACTTGTAGTAAATGCTATAGAAGGAATAATTGGTGCGTCAACCATAATAGTTGTGTTGGCACTTGATACAACTGTAGAAAGCCTGCACATATAATCGCTTACCAATGTGCAGTAAACTATATCACCATCTGCCGGAGTAAAGGAATAAGAGGTTCCTGCACCTGAGTTAAAGCCATTTACTACCCAAGTAAATGATGGAGTTGGGCCACCAAAAGTTGAAGTAGCGGTAAATGTAACTGCAGTACCAGCGCATATCTGAGTACCCTTATCGCTGGCTGTAGCAACAGTAGGTGTACCATTAGGTAATACCCTCATACTCATTGCATTCATAGCAGAATCGGGTGATGCGCAAGCCTCACTACTAAACATTTTCACACTTACTATATCAGCATTAATTGGAGTATAACTGTAGGTAGAAGAAGATCCTACTGTAGTACCATTCACTTTCCATTGGTATGTAGGTGCGGTACCAGCATGTGAAGTAGATAAATTATAGTGTACTAATGTACCTGCGCAAAGGGTATCTGCACCACTTGAATTAATAGTTACTGAAGGATTAACCAATGGCGTAATAACCACTGTTGCCGTACCTGTCATAGTATTGCTGCAATGGCTAGTTGTATCAGTAGCTATTACTGTATAGAAACCAGCCAAAGTATCTAAACCAAAACTTAATGCAGATTCTGAACCAGGCAAGATTGAACCAATACTGATGCTGCCCAAATACAACTGATAATTTACTCCATAATTTGAAGTATCCAGTCCAATTGCAACCCCGGTACCACCCGCACAATATGATCCACCTCCATTAATAGGATAAGCATTAGGTAATGAAATGGTAAATACCGATACAGCAGCAGACATATTACTAATGCAACCAGTGGTATTATTTTTAGCAGTTGCAGTATAGGTTCCTACTCCGGCATGGACTCCCATATCCAATAGGGCACCTGTACCCGCAATTGACGAACCTACCAAGGATCCAGTAAAATATAATTGGTACCTAATACCAGTATCTGAATTGCTGATATTTATGGGTGCACCTGATCCACCGGCACAAAAACCTCCCCCACCTATTATGGTATAAACCGCTGGTAATGGATCAACAACAACTGTAGCACTACCTGCCATGGTAACAGTACAACCTGTTGTTGTATCATGCGCAACAATGGTGTAAACATCACCAAAAGTTTGTAAACCGAAATCAAGGGCTGAGCCAGCACCTGCTACTGGACTACCAGTAAGTGTACCACCAGAATACAACTGGTAATCAACGCCTGACGATGAGTAACTTAAACCTACCGGTACACCATCACCACCTGAGCAATAATTACCACCTCCTGTCACATTATATAATGTAGGTAGTGCATTAACTGTTACATTCACGCTGCCCGACATATTGTTGGTGCATCCTGTAACTGTATCAATAGCTACAACATTATAAGAACCTCCTGTTGCAATTAACCCGAAACTTAATGCACTGCCTGCACCCAATACAGGAGAACCAGTAGTAGTAAAACCACGGTTTAGTTGGTAATAAATACCAGATTCTGTACCATCCAGGCCAATAGCTACACCGGCACCACCGCTGCACAAACTGCCGCCACCGGTTATATTATGGGTTAATGGTAAGAATTTAACGGTATATGAGGTTGTAGTAGATGAAGAATAACCATTACCATCTGTAACTGTTAGGGTATAAGTTGTATTACTTAAAGGAGTAGCTAAGACTACTGCCCCTGTTACAGCCGATAAACCTGTAGCAGGTGCCCATGAGTAGGTAACACTTGGGTCGGCAATGGTAGCCAGGCCTGATAACGACGTTGTACTGCCAATACATACCGATGCATCTGGTGAGCTTACTGCTACCGGACCAGCTGTTGTTATACCTGTGAACACATTTGAACCATCAGCAAAATAACCAGATGATAATGTATGGGTAGTAGTATTTGTAGTTCCATATTTAGTCCATGGAAGTGTTCCGGTATATTGACCCATGCTAATGTTTGCTTCGGCACCTGCTACATCGGCCGGCACATAATCTGCAGATATTACAGACCATACTGGAGATGCCGGGCCAGTAACATTTACATTCCAATACCTGTTGAGGAAGTTACTGGCATTAGCATTAGCTGTGGGCTTTGATGGGTTTACGTTTACAATCGCATTTGCACCAGGATAAACACCACCTGTATAATCTAATGATATTGGGGTGAAATTACCAGCATTATCCCCTATCGGGAAAGTGTATGCAGCCGAATTCCCAAAGTTATGCCTTACACTGCCGGGTGCTTCCACGGCTATCATATTTGACCCTGTAAATGAGCCACTAATTGTAGCATTTGCGTCCAGGGTGAGCATGTGTGAACCAACATTAAGATTACCTGCCGTAAGCAATAAATTACCCATAATAATTGGGTCACCTGCAAGATTAAATCCTGATGGATGATTTAATTCCAGGTTACCTAGTGTTACTCCTGAAATAGTTGCACCACTTGTTAACATTCTTATCGATCCGATTCCTGTACTTGAATGGGTACCAGTACCTGTAAGGTTACCAGCCAAATCAATTATATTGCCCCCATCATCAAGTGTACCTGCCATAAGGTCAAGGTTACCATTAATGGTTAGATTATTGCCAAGACCTACTGAACCGCCTGCTCTGTTAATTGTAAAAGCAGAAACTACATTGGTAAAACCTGGAATAGTTTGGTCGAAATATAAAGGACCTAATAATCCGGCACCATTTACATTTATAACTGAACCTGAAATACAGGACAGATTATTGGTAGCATCACCACTAAATGTACCATTTAGTGTAAGTGTCTGGCCATTTACCATTAACCGGCCAGAGGTAAGATTGAACGAAGTACCTGAGTACATATTGTTGCCTAAGGAAACTGTACCTGACCCACTCATGTTCATTGTAAAAGCATCAATATTATTACTTACACCATCAATAGACTGGTCTAAAAATAAAACACCTGCATAGCCACTACCCCCAATAGTAAGGCTTGAACCAACACCACAAGTTAACAGGTTTGATGGACTCATACCCGCCAGGGTACCATTGATAGTTAAAGCATTTGGACCCATTACCAGGTTTCCTGTTGTGAAATTTAATGATGCTCCGGCACCCACAGTCAAGCTTTGGGTAAGTGTAAGTCCTGCAGCATTATCAATATTGATACTACCAGGGGCAGTCAGGGTACCCGGGAAATTATAACCAGTTATCTGGGCAGAGGTACCGTTAAAAAAGTAATTAGCACCGCCATCAAACCAATTTGAACTGGCAGTACTTATCCCATCCAGGCCTGATACATTGGTTGTATATAATTTACCTCCGGAATTAACCCTGAAAACATCTGTACTGCTGGGATCACTGGTAACAAAATTGCCACAAACCAATGTTCCATTAACTGTTAAACCAGCAGAAACGAAAGAACTGCTGATAGCATAATAAGGCAATGATAAATTAGATACTAATTTTGCCGTACAACCTGCATCAATAGTAATATCAAGATACATACTAGCAATTCCACTTGTCCAGTTAATAGTTTGGGGAGAAGTTAAAGTTGATGCTGAATTATTCATGTGAAGCCATGAGCTATAACCCGGATTATCAAACCATGCAGCATCTGTAACCGATAAATTACCGCTAACATTAACTGTGGTAAAATCCTGAAAAGCTATATATGCATTGCCACTTACATTCAGGTCACCGCCTATATTTATAGAGTTGTTCCAGCTAAAAAAATTAACATCAGCAATATATAAAGTACCAGCTATAATCCACGGAGCGGTTGTGCTTACTAATGATGACTCCATATACCAAACATCTCCCGGATCCAGGAAAGTAGTAGGATTTGAACCTCCACCTCCCGACGTTGACCACCAACTTGTGTAGTCATCGGCATTACCTGTACCAGCCGAGTACCATGTGGTTGAAAAACCATCGATACTCATGAAGATTAAAAGGGCTAAAAAATAAATTTTTCTCATTTTACAAATATTTACGTTGAAAATCTGTGCAAAATTACGGATTGGTGGTCGTTTTAAAAATTTTTCAACGAAAAAAGACAACTCAGCATTAACTGATTATGAATAAATTGTTAGGAAATTAACAAATTAAACCAGCAAATAGAAATATAATTATTAATGCGTAAAGTGATTAAATCTACATACCTTTATGCCTCCTTATGAAAAAATCTATATTTTATACCGCTATTGTGGTAGCCTTATGTAATGTATCAGCTATGGTACATGCCCAAAAATCAACTGATGGTAAATTGCCAGGAGCTATTTTGGTTCAGCTAAAATCAGAACAAAATAAAATCATAGCCATGACCAAGGCTCACGATAAAAAAAACCTGGCACTTGTAAAAAAAGATGCATTAAAGATAAAAAATGCAACAATAAATGATTTTAAAGACCACATCACCTACTGCCCTGTTTATTTTTATATGGACACCAATGCCGAAAAAGTAAGGGCAGGCGACCTAGGCGGGATATTATTCGCCGCTGATAGTAGCCCGGTTCCATCCTCGGCACCAGGCTTAGAAGATAAAAATTACATTATTGTATTTTATGGCTACCCTATCACCCAATCGCATACCAAAAAAGTAGTACCTGACTCGATAGCCAAGGAGCCGCAGACAGAAGCCCCTAACGGTAGGGGGCTGGTTATTAACAATTCTAAAATGGAACAAATCTCCTACCTTTATAAATTCGATTTTGAAAACTTCATTTTCAAAAAGTCGAAAAACCGGAAATACATAGCCGTATCCAGTAAATTCGATATGGAGTATTACCCTACCGCTGCGATATTAGACTCAAAATTGTATAAAAGCCACAAGAAAATCACAATCAGACACTTAATTTCAACTAATGATCTGTTTAGGGATTAATCAAATGGCACTCATTTTCCTACCTAAATGGATTCATTTTTATTGAACAATCAAAACACATCACGAAAAGGCTTACCACGAATACATGAAATATTATGGAGTCTGAAGTTCTTAAAGTCGCAATTGCCATTTGTGATGTAAGCCTAATGACCTGGGTAATGGGCTTGGGAATATGATATTATTGTACCGCAAAGCTATCAAAAATCACCAAAAGCTTTCCCTGGCATATATATTCTGTGCCCCAAGGGTTGAACCTTTCCTGTATCTTAAGAATACCAGGAACAGCAATAACTGAATTGGCTATTTTGGAGAAAGGCAGATGTTACTACCTGCTCCAAACCTTTTTTTCATGTATTTTCTCATTCCAAAATAGGAGCTTATCAACATTCCTTGGATTTTGGCAGATAACAACTTCAATCTGGTATTCAGGATAATCGTTGATAAGCTTGTTTTTCCATTCAAAATAAGGGTCATACCCAAGTCTAAATACCTGTTTCCCGGCACATACAATTTGTTTTTCCTCAATCATTAATGAATCATAAAACCGCCTTGACATTGAACCTCTGAAGGTATTGATAAATACAATTTCAGAAACAGGATCAAATCCTGGTGATTTATGATCATTGTAAGTTGAAACCACATGTATATTCCTTTGCTGCAAAACAAAAGTCAAAGTAGGGTCATGGGTAAAAACCAGTAATGAGCTGTCTTTATGATGCAATTGTTCTAATGCCGATATAGTTTCACTAATAGGCATATTCCAACTATTTTTTGTTGTACCCTTATGGCGGACAACATTTACACAACCCCAAATATTAGCTAGAATTACAAAAATAAGAGATGCCCAATACACCTTATTAGTTTTCAAAACACCATAAAAATGCATCAATAAACTAATCTGAAATGGAATCAACACAATCAAATTCCTAAACTTGCCCCCCAGCCCTAAAACCAATAATAGAGACGTAGCCAGAATATACACGTATATTATTTGGCGGGATTTTTTATCATCAGGATGCCCAAAAATGTATTTTAAAATACAGCCTGCTAAACCTATAAATCCCAATATAGAAATAATAGCCGCCACTGATATTGGAAAAACACCCTGATTACTAATCTGGGACACAAAATATCCCCTTACATTATTTATCACATTAAATGTCAACTCCTTCCCCTTGCCTCTAAGATGAACCATAAAAAAGACATAAAACTGATAGGCATATAAAACCAAAAATACAGGAACCACATACGTCAATTGCTTCAATTTCACTCGTGGCGATTCTGGCATAGACCACCAATAGAAAAGCAGCAAAGGAACTGCAAGGATGAAAGCGATATAACCTATATAAGCCAGCAAGGTAATACCAGCACCAAGGATAAGCCATGCCTTATATCCACTTCTATTAGGTTGAAAAACAAGAAATAACAAAACAGGCAAAAAATAAGCATACCACCTAATCCCTGTGCACCACATTAATAATGCCGGATTGAATGCCATTAACGCCAAAAGAACAAGCGCATACTGGTTTCCAATATTGCGTCTTTCATTTTCGGTCGCCCAAATCAATGTCACAGACACCAATAAACCTGAGCTTACCCTCACCAACGACCAGCTACCCAACAACCTAATAAGCACTAAATTAATTAAATAGGAAAGTGGTGGATGAACATCATAATGCTGTAAAAAGCTAATGGTTTTGAATCCGAATTTCTGAATTAGGTTTATATTAAAAAACTCGTCATCATAACCATAGGATTGATAAGCAACCATAGGATATAGTACCAACACAAGCATGTAAAATACCCAAAAGGTATACTTACTCCCTACTAATGCCCTTAATGCTGAATTGCCCAAAACAACATAATTTTATTACAGAACAGATACTAGCTGCAATAATAATACTCCCCCATCAATAAACTCAATAATTATAATAGCGTAGGCTATCTCCCCCCTCAGTTCGGCGTAGGCTCTGCCTACGTCGTGGAGGCAGCCAGTCTCCCGACTGGCGAAACCCACTTACACAACCAAAAAATAAGGAAGCATAAAAAACTCAAATAAATAACGAAAAGCTCAATATTCTTGAAGTGACAATTCCCCCTTGCGGCGTTGGCTTTGTGCGATAGCGAAGGGGGTTAGGGGGATGTAAAGTTACTTAATATAGCCCCCCCAATGGTTCGGCGTAGGCTCTGCCTACGTCGTGGAGGCAGCCAGTCTCCCGAATGGCGAAACCGTCGGTTTCAATAAAATTAAATTACAAAATAGCTCCCCCCACGGTTCGGCGTAGGCTCTGCCTACGTCGTAGAGGCGGCCAGTCTCCCGACTGGCGAAACTTGTATTTCGGAATAAGGAATAAATAAAATCAAAAATTCAAAACCACTCTAGGCCTTCCCAAGCACATATATATTCTGCGCTGTAGGCGTAGGACTACCACCCTCCTTTTCAAGAGATATTGCGAAAGCCTCACTCGAAGTCACCAACTTATCCACTTTTTGCATCTGTGGCGTATTAGCCATATCATTTTTAAGCACACCCATATCCACCGGCTTACCACCCTGAATAGCCCATAGCTGGTATTGCATACCCTTAGGTGGTGCCGGCAAAGCCTCCATAGCTACATAAGCCTCACCACTACCCTTACTCCAGTAAATAGTAGCCGCCATAGGGTGGCCAACCAATACAGTATGCATCACAATAGTCTGCATACCCGTATCCGCTTTCATTTCAGTAGATTTTTGGTAGGTAGCAAGCAAGCCGGCCAATTGCTTCTGGTTAGCCTCCAGCTTATCCAGCTTCTGCGAAAGAGCCAATTTATCCTCCGCCGCTTTCCTGCCCTCATTCACCAGGTATATATTTACAGCCACACTCCCCACCAGGGCCAAAATCATAGCTGCATACTTCCATGATATCAAAGGCCTGCGGTATTCAGGTTTAAAAGGCATCACCACCGATTTCCGGGTGGTTTCAAACTCATTCACCTCCACATCATCTGCATTTTCATGTACGTTTTGTGATGGGGTATTTATGGTAGCCCAAATTTTATCCTGCAAAGCAGGTGGTGGCACTTTAGATTGTGTTTGGGCATAAGACAACATGGCATCCTCCATCGCCTGCAGTTCTACACGCAATTCAGGGTGATTTTCAAGTTTCAGCAATACAAGCTCCTCCTCTTCCCTGGTTAATGCCCCAAGAAGAAAAGCCTCTAATACGCCTGAATCTATATATTCGTTTATGTCCAACTGCTTTGTAAAAATTTATTTACCAAAAACACCTCTTAATTGTTGTATTGCTGCCCGCATCCTGGTTTTCACCGTTCCCAAAGGAATTTCCATCTCCTTCGATATCTCATCCATGGTATAGCCCTTATAATAAGCCATATCAATCAGGCTTTCATATTCCGGTCTTAACCCCGATACCACCTTCCTCAACCCTATTGAATCCGTCATTTGCTCGGTCTTCATTCCTTTCGACACATTATTTACGACATCTTCCCCTGTATGGATTTTGCCCTTCATAATTTCTCCCTTACTCCGCAATTTATCAATAGCCGCATTGCGGGCAATATTCAGCATCCAGGTATAGATACGTCCCTTTTGCGGATTATAACTATCAATATTATTCCAAATCTTCACAAAAACCTCCTGCAATACATCCTGGGCAATATGCTCGTCATACACCACCTTATTAATCACACCATACAATACCGCCGAATACTGTTGGTACAAATAATTAAATCCCTCCCTGCTCTGCTTCTTCAGCAGCCCAACAAGTTCATCCTCATTATATGTAACCGGTGTTCCCAATTATTAGTGAAATTACCTTAGCATTGTTTTTGACTTGGGTAAAAGTAAAGAGTATAAATTGAAGAATCAAAAAAAGACATACTGAACGAGCCACCTTAAGCCCATATTTTATCCCCACTTCTTAGCAACCTGAGTAGTAGGTATTTAATAAGGATTGTTGTGCTGCCTTGAACAGATAATCCTCCCGCCCCAAAAATCCTATCCTTACAAAACTCACCCACACAAAAAAGCCCCGAACTTAGCAGTCCGGGGCTGTTATTAAATAGATAAAATGAAATTATTTGATACCCAATTTCGCTTTTAAGGTTGACGTGATATCATATGCCTCTTTACCATATAACAATGCACTTCCTGCTGCCTGGTCGAAAATGAAGTCGTAACCCTTTTCCTTTGCAACATCCTTTATTGCTTTATTCACCTTATCAATGATAGGCTGGTAAAGTTCTTGCTTTTTGTTGCTTAATTTTTCCTGTGCACTCTGCTGTATGCTTTCAATGCGGTTTTGTAAGTCCTGGATTTCCTTCATCCTTACTTCCTTCATAGCCTCAGTCATCGTCTTTTCATCTTTCTGGTAAGCCTGACCCTTGGTCTGGTAATCCTTCATCATAATGTCTATCTGGTCCTGGAATGACTTAGCATATTTAGTTACATTGCTATCTGCCTTGGTGCGCTCAGGCATTGATGAAAGCAGTTCAGCAGAATTGATATATCCAATTTTCAATGAGGCTGACTGTGCAAAAAGTACCTGACCCATCATAAGGCCGCAGGCAAGAAATAATACGAACTTTTTCATTATGGTTTTTCTATTTGTTTGTTTTACTGTTTTCTTTATATTAAATATTATAATGCAACTACTCTTTCAAAGTGCAAAGTAAACTTACTTATTTGTTTATTCCAAGAATTTTCAAAACTTCATCACTCTTATCCAACTTAGGATCGGCATAAAAAAGGGTAATACCACCTGATTTATCTAATACCAGATCATAACCCTTAGACGAAGCCATTTTCTGAACCGCATTAAACACCCTATCCTGTATTGGTTTAATCAGTTCCTGGCGTTTCTTAAACAAATCCCCCTCATAACCAAAACGTTGCTTTTGCAGGTCCTTAGCAGATTTTTCTTTTGCTACTATTTCGTCCTGGCGCTTATTACGCATATCATCAGACAGCATAGGCTTTTCGGCCTGGTAGCCCTTATACATTTTGTCTACCTCTGCCATCTTATTGTCTATCTCATCCTGCCATGCCTTCGATAGGTTGTCTAACTTAGTCTGGGCATCCTTGTAGTCATTTACTTTTTCAAGTATATACTTAGAATCAATGATACAATAATGCTGTGCACCGGCTCCTGTGGCTATTGCAACAAAAAACAACAAACTGAACAATACTTTTTTCATATAAGTTCTCATTTTAGTAAAGCTTTGACCTCCATTTTTTACAAGGGTTTATTATCACCCTGGGATTCAAAAACACTTTAACTTTTCGCTATGTATTGAAGTTCAAACATCTAGACCAAACTAATAACCCTACTATTCAGGCTCGAAACCAAGCATAAAGTTGAACTTGGCCATATCTTTAAACCCAGTGGCCCCAGTGGCTGGATTATACCTGTCAAGTCCTATACCATAGTCAAGCCCAAGCAATCCAAACATAGGCAGGAATATACGGATACCTATACCTACGTCACGGTTCAACTTTGTTGGGTTGTATTGTTTGAAATTATCCCATCCATTGGCAGCATCAGCAAAAGCCAAACCATAAATAGTGGCTGTGGGGCTTAAGGAGAAGGGATAACGTATTTCGGCAGTAAACTTATTAAATATTGTGGCTGCACTGTTATAAACCTCATAACCCCTCTGGCTGATGATGTCTTTACCTACGAAATAAGAATAACCCGATAATCCGTCACCACCTACCTGGAAGCGCTCGAACGGTGAGAAACCAATGCCTGTATTATAATAACCTAGGAAGCCTACCTTAGTTGCCATCCTTACTACCAGATTGCCATAAATTTTCTGGTAAAAATCAGCCGTAAATTTATATTTATGATATTCTATCCACTTGTACTTATTATCAGTTGACTCTTTAGAATAATCAGTATTAGAGAAGGAACTGTAAGGTGGTGTCAATTGTAAAGTGAATGACACATTCGATCCTGAACGTGGATAAAGTGGCTGGTCAATAGAATTACGTGATATAACAAATTTAAAGTGCATATCGTTGCTGTATCCGTTTGAGAAATCAGAAACCAATGCATAGTTATTTAATCTGTAATTGTTGTAGTAAATACCGTAGTTAAAAACAAAATAGTTATCTGGCCAGCTAAGACGCTTGCCCATACTTAAACCACCACCCGCCATACGGAGGAATGACGTATTAGGATTGGTACCTATAGCAGCTGCAGAGTACTTACTATAAACGATGTTGGCAGTAAGCGCATTGGGCTTTTTACCACCCAACCATGGCTCGGTAAAGGCTGTGGTTAAAGAGTTATAATATGCACCATTTGATGCATAGCTGATAGAGAATTTCTGGCCATCACCTACAGGTAATGGATCCCACATTTTTGGTTTGAATATGTTACGGATAGAGAAGTTATTGAAGGTGATACCTACGTTGCCATAAAAATTTACTCCACCACCAAAACCGGCTGATAACTGCAACTGGTCGCTCGATTTTTCAACAACTGTATAGTCAATATCCACAGTACCATCTTCAGGGTGTGGCTTAGGTGATATACCTATTTTTTCCTGGTCGAAGAAGCCAAGGTTGGCAATTTCACGCTGCGACCTTATGAGCAAACTACGGCTGAACTTGGCACCTGGCAAGGTGTGCAATTCACGACGGATTACGTGCTCATTTGTACGGTCATTACCAGCAATATTAATATCACGAATAGTAGCCTGTGTACCTTCTGTAATCCTCATTTCATAGTTAATAATATCGTTCTTAATGGCAATCTCAACAGGATCAATATTAAAGAACAAGTAACCATCATCCATATACAAGCTACTTACGTCTTCACCACCATCAGGACTAGCCTGGCGGCCAATCCTTGCATCCAATAATGCCTGGTTATAAACATCACCTTTCTTAATAGCCAAAACACGGGTTAATAAATCGCTTGAGTACTTGGTATTCCCTTTCCATGCAATATCACCAAAATAGTATTTATGGCCTTCTTTTACCCTAATATCAACATTCAGGTTACCATTTTTTACAGGATAAATGGTATCTGATGCAATTGATGCATCACGATAACCTAAGGTATTATAATAAGCTACCAATGATTGCTTATCTTCCTCAAACTTATTCTCATTGAATTTTGATGAACTAAACAACCTAAACCTGAAATAAGGGTCAACAGCTTCTAATGTTTTTGATAGAGACAAAAAGCCAAATTCTTTTACATACTTCCTAAAAGACCTTTTGGGAGTTGGGTAAGCACTTACTTGTTCGCCAGGATGCAATGTAAACCTTGAATTTTCTTTTGTTGATTTCAAAGTCCTCTTAAGACGTGCTTCACTTGCATTTTCCTCGCCTACGATGTTTACCTGATTTATATGGGTCTTTGCACCCTTATCTATAATGAAGGTAAGTACTACCTTATTTATAGCCGAGGTATCAGCCCTCTCGCGCACTTTTACAGCTACCCTTCCATAACCCTTATCTACATAAAATTTCTTTATCCTTGTTACAGCTTCTTTTTTGGTGGCTTCTGTTACCACCTTATTGGCAACCAGCGACAATTTGCCTTTTACTTCCTTAGCCTCACCCGGCCTGATATTCCTGAAATTATAATAACTTAGACGTGGGCGTTCTTCTACCCCGATATTGATAAATACCTTATCTTCAATAAACTTGGTAATGGTGATATCTACATTCGAAAACAATTCCTGTTTCCAAAGTAACTTAATGGCCTTGGCTATATACTCGTCATTTGGTAACCTTAATTTTTGGCCTACCGACAAATTGGTAACTGCGATCAATAAATCCTGGTCAAGGTATTTGGCACCTGATACAGTGATACCAGCCAATTCATATTCCTTTGGTTTAGGTGGTTCATTGGCAGGCTGTTGCTTCAGGCTATTCATCCCACCAGGTGCATGCAACTGAGCATTTAGTGGTGATGATGAAAATGTAAGAAATAGCATTATTACCACCAGAAGCGCATTTGCAGAAAAACTACTCCATCCTATCTTTGAGATCAATGAAACAGCTTGTGTATTTTTAATATTTATCATTCGTACTTTAAACATGCTCTGGGGTGGTCGTTTGAATTTGTTCACTTGTTTTGCCAAAACGGCGTTCGCGCTGCTGGTAATTCAGCAATGCTTCATATAGGTTCTGCTTTCTGAAATCTGGCCAATGTACCGGGGTAAAATAGAGTTCGGCATACGCAATCTGGTAGAGTAAATAGTTACTTATCCTTGATTCCCCGCTTGTGCGGATCATCAATTCAGGGTCAGGGTAATTTGCTGTATATAAATGCTCCTGGAAAACCTCATTATTAATATCTTCAGGCTTTAGCAGTCCTGTCGCTACCTTTTCAGCTATTTTCTTTGTTGCATCTACCAATTCCTTACGTGAGCTATAGCTTAAAGCCAATATTAGATTAAGACCAGTATTAGCTGCTGTTATTTCCTTAGCCTCGTTCAGTTCTTTTTGGCAAATTTCAGGCAGGCTTTCAAAATCACCAATAATATGCAGGCGCACATTATTCTTTTTCAGTTCATCAACTTCACGCCTTATGGTGTTCACCAAAAGCTCCATTAGTGCATCTACTTCCTGCTTGGGCCTGTTCCAATTTTCTGTAGAGAAGGCATAAAGGGTAAGGTAGCCAATACCCAGTTCGCCACAGGTATTTACTATTTCACGCACACTTACCACACCTTCATAATGTCCGTATACCCTGTCCTGCCCCCGCTCTTTAGCCCACCGCCCATTACCATCCATTATTATGGCTATGTGCTTTGGCAACTTGCTACGGTCTATGGAATCCAATATATTCATTGTTATACAATCCAAAAAGTGTGCGAAGGTACAAAAATAGGCTGTACCCATTCGCAACAAAATATGCGAATACAGTTTAACTCGATTTTAACTGCAAAATATATGTTTTGGATAATATCTGAATCAGAATATCCGGAATTGAGGAATTTTCAGAATTTGGGGTGAAATATCCAACTTAATCAATTTTGCCATAGCTGAAGGTTCTCCGACAATAATCGAGGTAAGCAATTTCGGAGGAAACTTAAACCCAAACCCTCAATTGATTTACAAAACAAATAAACCCAAATCCCACTTAACTTATTAACCCTAAGCAAAATAGATACAAATTAAATTTTATATTTTGGATTAAAAATAAGTTTGTGTTCCAATTTCATAGCTCCAAAATTTATCAAAAGCCCTATAGGGAAATCATAGGCTACCACGTAATTTTTTGCTTGTGCCAAATGTACTGGAAGTAATTCAATAGTTGCCTTCAATTCAACAACCATTCTACCTTCAATTATAAAATCTGCACGTCGAGTCCCTACAATTTGACCATCATAATAGATGTCCTGATATATTTCACGTTGATTAACTATTCCAGCCTTATTTAACTCAATTTCAAGACACTTTTGATAAATAGCTTCCTGAAAACCATTCCCAAGTACCTGATGAACTTTCATAGCACAACCGATTACCTTATATGTTAGTGGGTCGAATTGCATTAAATAAATCTATCTAAAATTGAAAAATTCAAATTGGCAGAATCAGAATTCCCGGAATTAAAGAACATAGAGAAATGTCTGAATTTGCATATTAAAGAACAAATAGAATCAAAAAATAGCAAAACCTGAATTTCCTATTATAATTCTGAAAATTCTTTAATTCTGTAAATTATGATTCAAAATACCCACTTGTAGTATACACCTTCTTAATCAGGATATTTTTATTCTGGCCTATTACAAACTCACTTAGGCCTACATGGTTCTTAACTTTTGGACTCCAGTCGTAGGTATACCCTAGATGAGAAAAAGGATAATTGTTCATCAAATTGGTGTCGCAATACGAATTGTAGATATACTGGTAAAGCCAACTCATATATTCTGTTCTGGAATTATCAGTTTTTGATGGGGCAAACTCACAAACATTAACATTTATAGCCGGGTCGAAGCAAGGCCTTATCATATCTTCAGGTGCTACCCATATTTCTAAGAAATAAGAATAATGTGATGTTGGTGGCAATCCTAATAACTGGTCGAGGCGGGTAACCAATTTACTATCACTTAGATTGCCCAGGTGTTTGTTCTTAAGATAAGGAGCTACAGTTACAAATACTGGATAACTGCCGGTATTATATTTAAAACAACCTGTGGTGGCATCAAAATTCTTTGATTGGGTATAGTAGGTTGTATCGGCCTTCCAGGTCACGGCAAGCACATATTGCTTACCATTAATGGTTTGCCACACCAAATCCTTATTTGAGGTAGTTACCTCAGTAAGCCCATTATAGATACTAGCTGAGGTGGGATGCTGGGCGGCCCTTAGGCCCTTTACATAATAGTACTTATTGCTACATGCAACTGTGGTCAATAATACAAAGAGTATCACTACCAAACTTTTAAACTTCATCATGGCGAATAAATTTTACTTATCAATTTTAAGCCATAAAAATAGTAACCAAAACGAAATGTAGAAACCTTTACCCTATATTTCATGAATTATTTTCCACAAAATAAATGAGGGGTGACCTAAGCCACCCCTCATTTTTATAGATCTAATTAAATCTTAACCCAAATATACTTTAAGTGCATTGCTATACCTAGCTTTCTGTAAGCGCTTTATAGCCCTTTCCTTAATCTGGCGGATACGCTCTTTGGTTAGGTCATACTTCTCGCCTATTTCTTCAATAGTAGCACCGGCATCACCTTCCAAACCGAAATATGCAGCCAGGATTTCAGCTTCACGTATGCTTAATGATTTAAGGATGCGCCTGATTTCATTGCGCAGAGAATCTTTCATTACATCATCATCAGTATCACTACTTCCCTCCAGCAGGTCGCCCATAGCTACGTCTTCAGCTTCGTGCACAGGTGCATCCAGGCTGGTATGGCGGGTATTGCTGGTGAAGATATTAGTAACTTCTGTTTCGCTCATATCCAGGATATCAGCAAGTTCTTCAGTAGATGGCTCACGCTCATTCTCCTGTTCAAACGCAATAAATGCCTTATTTGCCTTATTGTAAGTGCCTATTTTATTTTGTGGCAGGCGAACAAGACGTCCCTGCTCGGCCAAAGCCTGCAGAATAGACTGCCTGATCCACCATACGGCATACGAAATAAATTTGAAGCCCTTGGTTTCATCAAAGCGTTGTGCTGCTTTAATCAATCCTAAATTGCCTTCATTAATAAGGTCACTGAGCGACAAGCCCTGGTGTTGGTATTGTTTGGCCACAGAAACTACGAAACGCAGATTCGACTTCACTAATTTTTCCAGCGCACGCTGGTCACCCATATGAATCTTCTGGGCGAGTACTGTTTCTTCTTCCGGAGATATCATAGATATCTTACTAATCTCCTGAAGGTACTTCTCAACAGCTTGTGAATCGCGGTTCGTAATCTGGGTGGCAATCTTTAACTGCCTCATAAATAATCTCCTTTTTTTACTATTTTAACTATCACGGGAGTCCTATTCTTAACAATACTCCTCCCCATTAATTTCCTAAATAATTACCTTCAAAATCTATTCCAAACTTTCCCAAATTAGTTAATAGTCAGTTAATTTTATATAATGATTTACCAAAACCCTATCCTGTACTGTATTACAGCCAATATGATTATTTTCGATACCCTTATATAGGCTTTAGTAGCACTCATGAAGGTTTTAATTCCGCCACAAAATTATTCCAATACGCCAAATTTGCTACCTTTGCGACATAATTTCATAGCAACTTTAACAAAACATGGAAAAAGATCTTTATCAGCACCCCGATTACTACCTGGTGGATGAATTGCTGACTGACGAGCATAAATTAATACGTGATACAGTTAGGGCTTACGTTAAAAAGGAGATTTCCCCAATTATAGAGGATTACGCACAAAAGGCACAATTTCCCTCTCAAATCATTAAAGGACTAGGAGAATTGGGCTGCTTTGGCCCGTTTGTACCTGAAGAATACGGTGGCCCCGGCCTCGACTACATTTCTTACGGCATTATGATGCAGGAGCTGGAGCGTTGTGATTCTGGCGTTCGTTCTACTGCATCAGTGCAAGGCTCATTGGTAATGTTCCCGATTCTTAAATTTGGCAGTGAGGAGCAAAAGCACAAATACCTGCCAAAACTGGCTACAGGCGAATTAATGGGCT
>CANGSR010000047.1 GCA_947456055.1 Chitinophagaceae bacterium | reverse complement strand
CATCTTTCCTAACCATTTTGGCATTCTGAATGGAATCATGCCTAATATAATCACAAGCAACTTTAAGTTGATTAATGGCAAGATTATTCCATCTTACGATTTTTAAAACCATGTGTCAGCTAGTTTCTCTGCCTCGTCCTGTGAAATAAAATTACCAGCATTCATAAAGGTTTCTGCATCATTTAGTTCCTTATTATAATCCTCAATCGAAAATTCCTGAAATAGAGTTTTCTCCTTATTCTTAATAAATGATTTTATCACACCCAAAATTGATTGCTTTTCATCTTGTTCAAGCAAGGGTAAATATTTTTGTATTTGATTATCGAGCGATATGGATTGCATAACAATAGTTTTATTTATTGTAAAGTTATGGAAAATTCAGTTTCGTATTTTAGAGCTTGCAACAAATTACATTTCCCATCAATAAAAACAGGTTGCCCCACCGGAGCAACCTGTTTTTATTATATTTTCAAAACCAAAATATCTTTATCTTCCCTTTTCTTAAGAAGTGATGTTTTTTGACTTTTAACTTTTTACTTTTGAATTAAGAAATTACGCATCCTGCTTCATCATCTTGCTGTATTTCTTCCTGTCTTCTTCGTTCAACTGGATCTTACGCAGACGGATGTTTTTAGGGGTAACCTCGATACACTCATCCTGCTGGATATACTCCATGTTTTCTTCCAGGGTCATGTCAATCTTTGGTGTGATCCTTACAGAGTCATCAGTACCGCTTGAACGCATGTTGGTCAGTTTCTTGGTTTCAGCCACGTTTACCACAAGGTCTCCTGGTTTGATGTGCTCACCTATAATCTGGCCTTCGTACAATTCTTCGTTGGGGTCAATGAAGAATGCACCACGGTCCTGCAATTTATCGATAGAATAACCAGTTGCTTTACCAGCAGTTTTAGCTACTAATACACCGTTGCTACGGCCTGGGATAAATCCTTTCCATGGCTTGTACTGGTCGAAACGGTGGGCCATTACAGCTTCACCTGCTGTGTTGGTCAACATCTGGCTACGCAAGCCTATAAGGCCACGTGAAGGGATGTCGAACTCAAGGTGTTGCATCATACCCTTGGTCTCCATAATATGCATTTCGCCCTTACGCTGTGTAACCAGGTCGATAACCTTACCACTGAATTCAGCAGGAACGTCAACTACCAGCACCTCATAAGGCTCACATTTCTTACCATCTATCTCTTTTACCAATACCTGTGGCTGACCAACTGTCAACTCATAACCCTCACGACGCATAGTCTCTACCAACACACTTAAGTGAAGGATACCACGGCCATAAACCAGGAATTTATCAGCATCATCAGTTTCAGCTACACGCAAAGCAAGGTTCTTTTCCAGTTCCTTCATTAGCCTGTCGCGTATGTGGCGACTGGTTACAAACTTACCCTCTTTACCAAAGAAAGGTGAGTTGTTGATGCTGAACTGCATGTTCATTGTAGGCTCATCAATAGGTATAATTTCAAGTGCTTCAGGAGTTTCGAAATCGGCAATTGTCTCACCAATCTGGAAACCTTCAACACCTACTATCGCACAGATATCACCACACTGAACTTCCTGTACTTTCTTTTTGCCCATGTCTACAAACACGTACAATTCCTTCACGCGGCTGCGCTGCATAGTGCCATCCACTTTACAAAGCATCACATTCTGGCCTTCCTTCATCACACCACGAACTACCTTACCAATAGCGATACGGCCAAGGAATGTAGAATAGTCGAGAGAGGTAACCTGCATCTGTACCGGACCTTCCTTAACGGTTGGAGCTGGTACTTTTTCAAGAATTGTATCGAGTAGAACGGTAATATCGGTTGTTGGTTCCAAAGTGGTATTGAACCAACCTTGCTTAGATGAACCATATATTGTAGGGAAGTTCAACTGCTCTTCGGTAGCATCGAGCTGGAAGAACAATTCAAATACCGCATCATGCACTTCTTCAGGGCGGCAATTAGGTTTATCAACCTTATTAATTACCACAATAGGATGAAGGTTGAGGTTCAATGCTTTCTGGAGTACGAAACGAGTTTGTGGCATAGGGCCTTCAAACGCATCTACCAATAGCAATACACCATCAGCCATTTTAAGCACACGCTCCACCTCACCACCGAAGTCGGCGTGACCTGGAGTATCAATAACATTTATTTTAACGCCTTTGTAGGTTACAGAGACATTTTTTGCCAGAATGGTAATACCACGCTCACGCTCCAGGTCATTACTATCCATTATCAGCTCACCGGTCTCCTGGTTGTCGCGGAAAACGTTAGTAGTGTGTAAAATTTTATCCACCAATGTTGTCTTACCGTGGTCAACGTGCGCAATGATGGCAATGTTCCTGATATCCATAAAAACTTCTTATTCAATCCTTTACAGGATTTATTTTATATTTATCTCTTAAAAATAACCCTTCCGGCAGAGAAAACCAGGAAGGGCCGATTAATTCAGGGTGCAAAGGTACGGAAATAAACCTTTGTTAAAGTGAACATAAGGTTAATTCAGATAACAATTAATAAAAATTTGTGAAATCGGGAGGATTGCAGATGTATATTGACTATCTATATGTGCTATTTTACAGCTATTAGCAACGTTTATTTCAATATCCTTTTGATCAACTATCTAATAAATCGACACCCATTTAAGCCATTCGAATAAATGTCGTTCTGTGTTCCAGCTATGAAATTACTTCTCAATCACAGCAATAATATTCTGTGTAAAGATCCCCTTTGAACTGCCGGTTTCTACCATTTTCCAAAACCTGAGGGTAGCTACTTTATACATCCACAACAAATACCTGATAGTGGCCACAAAACCTTTGGGTACAGGGCCGGTTGGGTAGCAACGGGAGCTTTTAAAGCCAGTATTGAGGATAACCTGGTTTACAGAATTTGGGGTATAGGCCATTTCATGGGTATAATCGCCATAAAAAACACTTGAGTAAAACAAACCTTGTCCATTAGGAACCTGCATCATAAAATGCCCGCCTGGTTTCAGATTCTTACATACCAGCCGCATTATATCAAATACCTCGTCACGGGTAAAATGCTCTATTACATCCTTGGCTATTATTAGGTCATATTGGGTTTTGTTTTCTGATAGGTAAACATTCAGGTCGGCACATTCCAGATTAGGGATACCCATGCTCTTGCCTTTATCTACCTGCTCACCCGAATAATCTATGCCCTGGGTATTTTTATAACCCAGGCTATGCAACCAGTATACCCCGCCACCGTCACCACAGCCTATTTCCAATATAGCCGCATCTTTATTTTTAGGCAAATGGGGACCATAATACCTATTCTGCACAGGGAAATAAGCCCTAACCTTATCGAGCGAATTTTCCCCATACAGGGTTTTATTATGCGTACTTATATAATTTTCATAGATACTCTGTTTGTACTTATCCATTATACCAATGATTTTAGCTGATTAATTATTTGCCTGGCACGCTCATCAAGCGAGTTTTCTTCCAGGGCCCTTTTATGGCCTGCAATTCTTATATTCTCCCTCAATGCCTCATTAGCCATAAACTCCTTTACTTTCTCCACCAATTCTTCAGGGCCGTCGAAGAATGCCGCCTCCTCATTTTCCTTAAAGTATAGTACTGACTCTGCATTACGCTCATGAAGCATAAAGCCCGATGCACCAGGTATATGAAAGGTACGTGAAGTAATGAGGTCGCCTGATGATGCACCTGTAACCTGCTCTGACAGGATGCCCAGGTTTATTTTGGAGCATTGTATGGCCATAGCATAAAGGTCGCCAACAATAGACCTGCCTTGTATAGCCTGTTTCAACAGGGGTGAAGATGATTTTTCCCATTGGTCGCCCCAAATCTTAATATTCAAGCCGGGTATTTTTTCAATCAGATAGGCAATCCATTTCTCCTTTTTCAGAGACCAGGTACCGATAAATGATACATCACAGGCAAATATTTTATGGTCTTCTTTACTGATTACCAATTTGCGGTGTATCTCGGGATCGAAACCATGGGGGATGAAACTCGCCTTTTTGATACCAAACATTTGCTCCATATCGGTGATACCAAATGTCTTGGTTGTAAATATAAGGTCGTATTTAGGTAATGATTTGGGGATGTTGGTACCGTGGTTGGTAAGGCTCACATCTGGGTAAAACAATACCAGTTTGCAATTTTGCTGTTTTGCCCAATCCAGGGTCTCTGGTTTTACAAATACACCTTTGTACACCAACAGTACATCGGGCCTAAAAACACTTATTTTATTGAGAATTGCACTATTGTACTCGTTAATCTGGTGGGGGCGTATGGCTCGTTCCATCACCTTGGTTAGCTTTTTTTGAGTTTTCATACTAACGTAATAAAACTCATCAATTACCTCAATGAGGCAACCCTCACGGCTTAGCGCCCTGAACAAGCCACCTGCATTACTTCCCCTCCATAAAGGTCCCAGCCCAAGTACCCTCATTTTTTACTAGTTCCAAATCTTTTAATAAGTGCCAAAGAAACATAAATAGACATAATGGTAATTACCACCTGCAAGTCGGACCCGAAATCGGCAGTAGACAGTAGTAGCAAATACCCTCCGAAGATTGTTCCTGAAAGGTTAAATTCAGACGAATAAAAATGTGATGCATTCCACATTAAAGGCAAAAATGCCCCTAATAAAAAACTGCCCAATAGCACGCCTATAATACCAAAGTCGAGGTATAACTCTCCCGGGATGGTCATGTTAATCGAGTTATTGGCCCCAATCCCATTGGGGTCATTCTTGTTCAATCCTGACATTTCATACGCAAACCACCTCCCGAGCTGAATGATTGGTTTATCGGGCCAGAGTATACGGGGTACAAGGGCTGCGATAAGCGGTTCTGAAGCCTTACCATTATAGAAACCATTCGTTTTCGTAAGTTTAACACAGTTGGTAAGCTGACCCAGATTTGAACTTCGTGCAAGCAAGGCTCCTGAGTTTTCTTTTTCAGTATTTTCTTTAGGCTTGGTAGGGTCATTTTCAAAAAGGGTAGCAACTACCTTATAGAATTTAGACCTATTGGCTTGCAAGGTTTTGAAGATGCTGGAATACAGTGAAATGATTATCAAAAATGGTATAATCCTATAGCTCAACAGGTAACGAGGCGACCCCTTACCAATGAAGTAACCAGCGAATAAACATATTGTAGGCAAGATGATGTCGAAGCGCAGGAAGGAAGTCTGGATAGCCAGGTAGGTTTCTAATACAAATAACGATAAGGCATAAAAACGGTAAACCTTATGGTCATTTTTGGCCCAAATCCTGGCAAAGAAGATGATACCGATAGAATTGGTAAGGGCATAAATTTTCAGAATAGGACCTGTAAGGTAGGAAAGCCCGCTACCGTACAATCGCATAGTATTCACCGTAACCAGAAATAAATAAATTATCCTGAGGGTATTGGCACTGGTAACATCTACTGCAATTGAGGGAACACTTCGTTTGCTATTGAAATTAAAACCCATCATTACCGCCACACATGACAAACACCATATCTGGGCACTTTCATTTATGTATTTGGGGATAAGGTATGATATCTTAGCATGGCCAGAATGGTACTGCTCAATCAAACCAAGATCGGCATAATTAATGGCTATAACACCCACGTAAAACAGAAAGACAGGGTTTACCTTGTTGTCTTTCAAATTAAAGTGGGCAATCATGTTAATTACACAATGTGTGGATAATATATAGAATAGCTCCTCCCCCTGCAGGGTATCGCCAAAAAACATATAAACCACAAAGAAAAATACATTAATCATTCACTGTTCTATTTATCAACAGGCTTTTCATCTGATCCATTATCTATCAAGCACCTTACCTGTTTCTCTCTACCGGATATACCGGAAAGGGCTAAAATTATGCTTTTTAAATTTATCACCCAAAAAGGGCTTTGGATCCATGGTTATGTTATTACTATTAATGGTTGTAGGGGGCGAAAATTGTGTATCCCACAGGCCACACCCCGGCCCTCTCCGATTGGAGTGGGTGTCATAACCTGCTTTACCTGACAGTGTTTATTTATAAAACTAATCTAAACTTGCTTTTGGTGTTTCCTATTTCAAAATTGGCCTCACAACCTCGCTATCCAGGATTTTGCTGAATTTTTGGGCTCCGGTAAAATTGAGGTGGTCGTTATCGGCGAAATCCTCTATGGTGAATCGGGAGTCTTTGAGATGGTCGAAATATTGGATACCATATTTGCGGCAAAGAGAATCGATTACTATTTTATTACGGTTGAGGATTGTAGGATTTAGATTGTCGTAATAGGTGTTATAGCAGGGGGTGGTGATGAAAACAGGTATAATGTTTTTGGTCTTTAGCAGTTTTAATAAGTACTCCACATCGGCTAACCCATTGTTATAATTGGTATCATTATACTCCTTACTTAGCAACTCAACCCTATCCTTTCCGGTGCCATCGTTGATGGGGGTGGAGGTGAGCTTTTTCTCAAAGCCATATTCGGTATAATTGGGTGCACCCGAGTTTTTAAAGCGCTGCTTTGCAAAGCCCAAAACAGTGTATGGGGAATAAATGGTAAAGAGGGAGTACTTATTAAAATCGAAAATAGAATTCTCGGGTATGGGTATGTTCCAATAATGATAATAAAAGTATACCCTCCAGTCTTCTACACCCTTGTGCAATTGCTTATAGAAGGTGAAATAGCTCATAGGGATGATCACCATTTTCAGTTTAGGTAGCTTGCCAATATAGGCTTCTACCAGGCGGGCATCATAATAAGGGGTTTGGGAGATATTGGCCAGGTTAAAACCTTTGTGCGAAAACTGCTCAGGGTCTACGCCATATAAGGTATGTGAGGTACCCACCACCAGGAATTCAATATCTTTAAGCTTAGTTTCAATCCTGGTCTTCTTTTGGTTATAGCTATTGGGGATTTTAGCCAGCCGCTTTTCAAGCAATACAAACCCCAGTACCAGTGGCAAGAGGAATAAAAATGAAAGGATAAAAAACTTCTTCATGTATTGCTAAAATTGAAAATAGATAAATGTTCGCTGCTGGAAAACCCCAAGGAAAATAATCATCAATAGAATGGTATAGTAGATAAACCACCTTACCAGGCGGGGCTTATTGTTCACCAATGACAAGATATTATTGTTGCGCTCCATATAGTGCACTAGCTCAAGAAAGGCAATGAGGAATACGGCATACCCTATTTTAGTCTTCATATCCGCAGTGAAAGGGAGGGCACCATGACGCAGGATAACATTTTTGATATCGGTAAACGCCTTTGGCAATTGCTTAATGATATCGGAGGCATTGGCCAATGAGGTGGCACGGAAAAATATCCAGGCAAAGGCTACCAACACAAAGGTGGTGAGTTTCCTGAAAATATTATCGAGGGCCTTGAAACGACTGAGGCCAATCAACTGGTTGAACTTTTCCCTGGGCTTTTGGGTTATGATGGCAAATATGAGGTAGAAACCATGAAGAGCACCCCAAACTAAAAAAGTCCAGTTGGCACCATGCCAGAAACCACTTAAGAGGAATACAATAAACAAATTGAAATACCAGCGAGGCACCGATACCCTATTGCCGCCCAGTGAGATATAGACATAGTCCTTAAACCATGTAGAAAGGGAGATATGCCAGCGGCTCCAAAATTCGGATATGGTTTTGGAACTGTAGGGGCGGTTGAAATTCTGCATGAGCCTGAAACCCATAACCTCGGCAGCACCACGGGCAATATCGGTATAGCCCGAGAAATCGCAGAAAATCTGGAAGGAGAAAAAGATGACCGCCAATAAAGTGGTGAGTGCCGACTGGCCATGCGGGTAGGTATAAACCTGGTCGGTGATGACACTGAGCCTGTCGGCAATGACTACTTTTTTGAACATACCCCAGAGCATGAGTTTGAGGCCATTGGTGACCTGGTCGTAGTCGAACTTTTTGTGTTGGTAAAACTGATAGAGAATGTTTTGGGGCCTCTCGATAGGGCCCGCCACCAACTGGGGATAAAACATTACATAGAGGGCATAGATACCAAAATGCCGCTCGGCCTTGTGCTTTCCCCTATATACCTCGATGGTATAACTCATGGCCTGGAAGGTGTGGAACGACAAGCCAATAGGCAGGATGATGCCCAATAGGGGCACTTGTGCACCTACATTGGTGATATGAAATAGCTCATTGATATTGCCTGCAAAGAAATTATAGTATTTGAAAAATGCGAGTACGCCCACATTAGCCACAATACTCATTACCAGGAACCATTTTCGCCTGGCACCCACCGCATCTTCAATGACTATACCAGCAATATAATCTATAATGATAGTAAAAAACAGAATGAGGATGTATATGGGTATGAAGGCCATATAAAACAAACAACTTGCCGACAGCAAATGAAACCACCTGAACCTATGAGGCAGCAGGAAATAGATTACCGTGACAAAGAAAAAGAATACAATAAATTCATAAGAATTAAAAAGCATATTACTGTTTGTTTCGCTGTGGCGGTAAAGAATGCGGCGAAATTAATAAAAAATGTGGTTTGGAGGGAGGGGGGGGTCTGGGAAGTGTGCAATATTATAAAATCAAGAGTAGCTCAATAATTAATTTAAATAGCTTGTTGATAGTAGCCTCAAGATTGAGTGTTTAATTACATACCACGTGTTAGTTTCCGGATTCAAAATCTATCATTACACAATGTAAATATTCCACTATTTTTGGTAGAGAAACAGAACATGATTCAAAAAATCCCATACAAGCCTATATTGATTGTCTACTCGGTATTAATATTAATATGGAGGGTATTTCGCTTCCAGTTAGAAAAATGGAATGTTGAATTTACTAGTTATTGTTTCTTGTGTATCATTGCCATTACACCATGTTTGTTCCTATTTACAATCTTGCTCTCATTTAAAAATAAAGTCAAACCCTTACTAATTTTATCGATGGTAACTGCTTTCACTTATTTTATACCTTTTGAATTTGTACTTAGTTGGATTGGATTTAGGTTTAATTCAAAACTAAGACAGCAAATTATTACAAAGCTGAAAGAAGGAATTTATGATTCAATAATCGCCAGGGATAATTCTGCATATAATGGAACTTGGATAGAAAATACACCATTAAGATGTAAAGTATATAAGAACGTTAACCTTCAAGCCATTTTTATTCCCCAAGGTGAAATAGACCGTGGTGGAGACGAGGTATATGGTTTACTTTATGTATCTGATCCTTATTATGCTGAAAAGAATAGTGCTCCTGTTTTTACCAGTACTAATCAAGTCAAGCTAGCACGCAATTGGTATTGGGTTGACAATGTTTATGATTTAGTTCCTGGACCTTGATGATAAGTAGTAAATCATTCATTCCTCACCTCACCAACCCCACTATCTCCCCATACAAATCCCCTGCCATCAGGTATTTACCTTTGCAGTTGGAGAGGTTAAATAGAAGGGAGTAATCGCCATTGGCGGCTTTTTGGAGGGCCTGGGTTTGGTAGGCTTCGTCGGCAAAGGGAATTTCGGGGTGCTGCCACTCGCTGAGGAGGGTTTTGAAGGCCCCTAAGTCGTAACCTAGTATCCATACAGGCTTACCGTAATTGCATAGTTCGTAGAACTTTGAGGGTATGCCTACCCTTTCGGCACTCCACGGCACTACCAGGCTACAATGGGTATTGAGGAGGTATTGGTTCATTTCGTCGGGGCTTAGCCAACCAAGGTGTTTTACAGCTTCTTCACCTAGCTCGTCAATAAATGCTTTATATACATTGTCATTGGCTGCCAGCAGTATTTTTATACGAATATTATTGGCTTTGCCGTAGGCCATCATCTTTTTCAGCAATTCAAGCGATTGTATCCTTAATGTAAGGGAGCCACCATAAAAGATGGTGAAGTAGCCTTCATAATCCTTGCGGAAACGGGTTGCAAAGTCGGGGTTGGGAACAGGCTTAGTATCGGGTATGGCGTGCCGTATGGTATGGAATTTAAGCCCAAGGAGTCCGGCATCAGTTGCAGCCCATTCAGGGGAAATATGCTCTATTGCTTTGGCGGTTGACAAGATTTTGCTCATCCACCTGCGGCACCAGGGTTTAGCAAATCCTGATATGCCCGCCAGTACGGGGTCTTGTATATCGGCTATCCATGGCACGCCTAGTTTAGCCGAAAAATAATTACCCAAAAACAGGGGCGCACGGGGGGTATAGAAGGCAATGATTAAATCGGGCTTGGCTATGCCCATCTGTGGGTAGTTTTTCACCACGTCTTTTGCCCACTTGTAGGTGCGGTCGCCATGCAGGGCTACGTATTTGATGGTTTCAATTTTCCTGAGTATGGGGTTTTGTTGGTAGTCTTCTAATATGGCTGTCAATTTTACAGGTATGCGCCTGATGCCGTTTTGCTCGGTTTTTACTGCAAATGGTTGTATGCCGCTTTCCTTCCGCATGTCACGGTGGACAACGGTTACATCCCAATCATTGGCATTAAATGATTCTGCTACCTGGGTTATCCTGCGGGCAAGGGCAGTACCCTGCTTGCTATGGTAGCCGTTGTATTCCCAAGCGAAAATCAGTAAGCGTTTTTTCAAAAGTTAAAAGTTAAAAGTTAAAACAATTTACATCCCCTTAACCCCCTTCGCTGTCGCTCGGTGCCACCGCACAAAGGGGGAATGGCCGATTCAAGTGCATTGGGCAATATTTCCATTATTGGGCTTTTTCATTTTTGGTACTTTATAAAAATGAAAATAACAAGACCGATTCACACAATTCATTATATCACATCTCTCTTATCTGTACAAAATTAGTTAATTCTGATTGTGGTATAGTGTTTCGCTATTCTACTGCACCATAAATAATCAAAATATCATCCTATACCTTACCTTTGCCGCAATGGAATCGGTAATTATGGCAGAGACTCTGCAAAAAGTGGTAGAAGAAAACAGGCAAGGTGAGGCGTATGCCCCTTTTGCGGAGGACCCTAATGCATTTGCTAAGAAATTTTATATTGAGAGCTATGGTTGCCAGATGAATTTCAGCGATAGCGAAATTGTGGCTTCCATTCTTCATAATGAAGGTTTTGGGGCAACCCGCAATTTCGAAGAGGCTGATTTGGTGCTGCTCAACACTTGCTCTATAAGGGAGAAAGCTGAGCAAACAGTGCGTAACAGACTACAGGCTTTCCGTAAAGTGAAGGATAGTAATCCGGGTATGCTGATAGGTGTGCTGGGTTGTATGGCCGAAAGACTGAAGGCGAAATTTCTGGAAGAAGAAAAACTGGTAGATATAGTGGTAGGCCCTGATGCCTACCGCAGTCTGCCAGGATTGATTACTGAAGCTGAAGGTGGCCAGAAAACAGTGAATGTACTATTGAGTAGGGATGAAACCTATGCCGATATTTCGCCTGTGCGTCTGGATAGCAATGGGGTTACAGCTTTTGTAAGCATCATGCGGGGGTGCAATAATATGTGTACTTTCTGTGTGGTTCCCTTTACCAGGGGCCGTGAGCGTAGCCGTGATGCTGAAAGTATATTGAATGAATGTAAAGACCTTTTTGAACGTGGATTTAGGGAGATAACCCTGCTGGGCCAAAATGTGGATAGTTATTATTATACCTACCCGTTTGAAAATGGTGTGGAGACCCGTAATGTGAATTTTGCCCAACTACTGGAGATGGTGGCATTGATATCACCATTGCTTAGAATCAGGTTCAGCACCTCCCACCCTAAGGATATTACTGATGATGTATTGTATACCATGGCTAAATACCATAACATTTGCAAATACATCCACCTGCCTGTGCAGAGCGGCAATACCCGTATATTGGCATTGATGAACCGCACCTATACCAGGGAGTGGTACCTGAACAAGGTAAAAAGGATTAAAGAGATTATGCCCGATTGTGGGTTGAGTACCGATATCATAACCGGTTTCTGTACCGAAACTGAGGAAGAACATCAGGACACCCTATCTGTGATGGAAAATTGCAGGTTCGATATGGCCTATATGTTCTCTTATAGTGAGCGTCCGGGTACATTGGCAGCAAGAAGGTATGAAGATGATATTGCTGAAGATGTGAAAAAAAGAAGGCTGGAAGAAATCATTAAACTACAAAATAACCATAGCCGTGAAAACTACCTGATGGATATAGGGAAGACTTTTGAGGTATTGATAGAAGGCAATAGTAAGCGCACAGACCAGGATTGGTATGGCCGGAATTCGCAGAACAAAGTGCTGGTATTCCCTAAAACCGACCCGAATCTTAAAAAAGGCGACTATGTGCATGTGAAAGTGCTTAGGGCTACTTCGGCCACCCTTATTGGTGAGATGGTTTAGGGCTTTATTCTAAATTGATTGTATATGGGACTTGTATATGCAGATGTGGTATTGGTAAATGGCGAGGATGAAACCCTGGCCCGGAGGCATATTATAGGTGAAGATGAGGTAAGGAAGTTCCCTGTGAATATTTTGGTGGATTCAGGATCTTATATGCTTGCTATAAATGAACGCATTCAGGAATACTTAAAATTGCCTGTAGTAGATTCAAAAAAAGCCCAAACAGCAGATAACCGTATTATCAATTGTGATGTGGTTACACCTATTGTACTACTATTCCAAAACCGCAGATTCACCGGTAGTGCCATGGTATTACCAGAAGATTCTGAACCCTTATTAGGGGTAATACCCCTGGAAGAAATGGATGTACTAATACATCCATTACGTCAGGAACTTATAGTAAATCCTGAACACCCATTATATGCGCAATTAAAATTGAAATAGGTAGGAATACTACTCCCAACACTAAAGAAGAATGGTAGGACTGATACGAGATAACCTGAATGCCATAAATGGTCTTTGCAAAAAGCACCATTTGGCATCGCTTTATTTGGTAGGCAGTGCGGCAAAAGAAACGCAGTTTAATGAGGATAGTGATATTGACTTTCGATATCGCTTTAATAAGGATGATATAGAACTGATGGACTATGCCGACAATTTTTTTGATTTAATGTTTGCATTACAAGACTTGCTAGGCAGAAAAGTAGACCTTGTTTCGGAAGAAAAAATGTGGAATCACTATTTCATAGAAAGTATTAATGAGAGCAAACAATTGATTTATAGTTGCTAAAATAAATATACAGACAAATTACAAACCTTGAATTAAGGGTGATTTGCATTCAAATAGGATAAGGACTTTTTTGAATTTTTACTTTTGAATTTTGAATTTGTAAAAAAGGACTTTTTAACTTTTGACTTTTGACTTTTGACTTTGAAAAAATGGACATACAGAGCATTAAAAACAGATTTGGGATAATAGGCAATTCACCTGCACTCAATTTTGCACTGAACACCGCAGTTCAGGTAGCGAATACCGACTTGTCGGTATTGATTGTAGGTGAAAGTGGTGTGGGTAAGGAAGTTTTCTCTAGTATCATCCATGCCCTCTCGCCACGCAAGCATAATCCTTTTATAGCAGTAAACTGTGGTGCCATACCCGAGGGCACTATCGATAGTGAATTATTTGGCCACGAAAAGGGCTCGTTTACCGGTGCGGTAGATGGCCGCAAGGGCTATTTTGAAACAGTAAATGGGGGTACTATTTTCCTGGATGAAATAGGTGAAATGCCATTGGGTACACAGGCAAGGCTTTTGAGGGTATTAGAGACTGGTGAGTTTATAAGGGTAGGTTCATCAAAGGTGCAGAAAACAGATGTGAGGGTTATAGCAGCTACCAACCGAGATTTGCTTGACCATACTACTCAGGGTAAATTCAGGGAAGACCTTTATTACCGCTTAAGTACTGTACCAATACGTGTGCCCGCCCTGCGTGACAGGAAGGAAGACGTGCCCTTGTTGTTCAGGAAATTTGCTGCAGATTTTTCGGAGAAGTATAAGACTCAGTCGGTGTTTCTGGATGCAGCAGCACAACAATTATTGGTGAATTACTACTGGCAAGGGAATGTGAGGGAATTGAAAAATATTGCTGAGCAGATTTCTGTGCTATCAATAGACAAGTCGATAACTGCTGATACCTTGCAGAAATTCCTGCCACAACGCAATTCCCGCAGCCTGGCTTTAATACCCCAGAGTGGAAACCAGAATGTGACCCCAGTTTCGCATAGCGATTTTAATACTGAGCGTGATATTCTCTACAAGTTGTTCTTCGACCTGAAAAAGGATATGAACGACCTGAAACTAATGATCTATGATGTGGCACAGCACCAGGGCTATACCCCTGCTGAACCTAGCCAGAATAATATGGTGCCGGTTTATAATGATAATGAACCTTCTCTAACGCATACTAATATTACACACAATAATAGTAACAACACCTTTAATGTCGGCACTCCTATATTATTGGAACCAAAAGACCATCATGATGATGTGGAAGAAACACTACTGCTGGCTGACCGGGAAAAAGAATTTATTACCAAGGCACTTAAAAAGCATAAGAGCCGCAGAAGGGATGCAGCCACCGAATTAGGCATATCTGAGCGCACCCTCTACAGGAAAATTAAGGAATACGACATTGAAGAATAATAGCATTAAAAAAGGCCGAAACCTGTGGTTTCGGCCTTTTTTTTATGTGTGTATTGAAGATAATATTATTATTTCGTTTTACATCCCCTTTGCCCCCTTCACTCACGCACAAGGCTAACGCTAAAGGGGGAATTACCTCATCAAGATTATTTGACTTAAAATCTCCTTTGAGCTTTTTATGCAGTTCAGGAAAAAGCTTTTATTTACTTAATGACTTACCTAACCCCTTGCACTTTCGTACATCATTTCTATAATCCTTAATACTTCTTTGCCATCTTCGGCGGTTGTCATGATTGGTTCGCAATTTAGGAGCACATCTACTACGTTTTGAATCACTTTGTCGTGGTTACTCATAGAACCTTGGTATAGGCCATAATCGTTGGCCTTGGCAGTGATGTTTATATTAGGTAACTCAGCAGTGGCCAGGCTTTGGTAATCAATTGTATTCAGGTATTGTCCACCAATTTTTACTGTCCCCTTGTCTGCAAATATTGTAATTGAACCCTCCATATTTTTCTTGTAAGAGCAGGTAGTAAAGTTGAAATTGATGATGGCATTATTATTTGCCTTCAGCACAAAACTACCTGAATCTTCTACCTCTGTATTATGCTGGTGGGCAAAGTTCTCTATTTTGCCTATTGAGCTAGCTACAGAACCATTGAGGTAATAAAAAATATCAATAAAATGGCTGAACTGTGTAAACAGGCAACCGCCGTCTTTTATCTTACTACCATGCCAATCACTTTCTGAATAATAGGTTCCACCCCTATTCCAGAAGCAATTAATCTGCATCATGTAGATTTCGCCCAGTTCATTCTTATCAAGCAATGCCTTTACAGCCTGCACAGGTGGATTATAACGGTTTTGCTTCACAGCAAAGATGGTTTTGCCTGCCTTATTAGCAGCTGCAATCATATTATCGCACTCTGCCACGCTCATAGCCATTGGCTTTTCAACCACGGTATGCAAACCTGCATTCAGACCCAGGATGGTATGTTTTTCGTGAAGATAGTTTGGCGTACAAATGCAAATAACATCAGCTTTTACATTTTGCAACATCACTTCAAGTGTATCGAAGAAAGGAACGCCTTCGGGCATTTTCTCTTTTGCAGCCGGATTGGTGTCACAAACCCCAACCAGTTCTGTGGATGGATTATCTAAAATATGCTTTACATGGCGACGGCCAATATTGCCAAAACCTACTACGCAAAATTGTATTTTCCCTTGCATTCAAATAGTATTTCAAATATTATCAAAAATCCTTTTCAATTCTGTATTTTCTGGCAAACTTAACCAAATAATTCTTTTTTCCTCTGTTCTATCACCCTGCCATAGGCTTCGGCTATATCCTCACGTTGTCCGGTATTTCTTAATGGGGGTAAGGCCTCATAGAGTTTTGTGCCGTTTGCCAATTTGGTAAGCCATTCTACTGCTTTATCATTATCAGTTGTCACGAGCCCTGCATTGTTTTCAGTCAAATACTCGTCCATTTCGGGGTTTTCATACTTCTGCAAGCAGAGCATTTGCTGGCCTGTGAAGGCATACTGGAATGTTTTTGTAAGCAGGATAGGATAATTCTCTTCAGTGGCTGAATCAATGATTACCAGCACATGGGCACTCCTTATCTGCTTCCATAGTTGCCATGGCGATACCCAGCCATTGATAACAATATTTTCAGTGACTCCATATTCAGCAGCCATTTTCTTTAGTGTCTCAATATCATCTACAAAAAATTGGCACTTGAATGGCTTAGGTAATTTAACACTGGCCATCTTCTTTATCAGCTCCAGCAACATAGTAATACCCGGCCCATTGGCATACAATTTGCCGGCATACAATATCCTGAATTCATCACTCACCACTTTACCATCTTCCCAGTCTTTACCCACATAGGCACTATGTTGCAAGTGGTAGGTAGGTACCTTTGCCCATTTATTGAGCAGCTTTACATAATGTTTCTGGGGTGCACTTATCATAACTGTTGTAGCCAACACTTTTTGCTCTATTAGCTTTATCTGCTCTTTCTGCCTTGGTGTGAACCTTGTTGGGTCATGATGGTCGCTCCAAAGGTCTCTGAAGTCCACTATCATGGGTACTTTGAAGGTTAGGGACAGGGTTAAGCCCGTTTGCAAAAGATACTCATCGCCATAGCCCACACTTACAAATATGAAATCGTATTTCTTCTTGTTGAATAGAGGAAGTGCAGCCAGGTATTTGCCCCATTTTTCAGCCAGCACCAGGTCATACATGTGCTTTAGGTCTTTTTTGGCTTTATTGGCTTGTATGCGCTTACTTATGTGGTGTGTTACTAATGACGGCATTTTACCAAATTGTTTTTGCTGTAGCAACTCACTCAATTCTACCGAAAACAATCTTGGAGCGCCCTTCATTAGCGATTCTGGAGCCTCTATGGTATGTATATTTACTTTCATACCCTTTCCATCGGGCCATATACCCCGCCATTTGGTATTTTTGGTATAGACAACATCTACATCCCAGTTTAGCCTTCCTCCCCAGGCACCTGCAATAGAATCAACCCGTTCGCATGAAACAG
Organism: Chitinophagaceae bacterium; assembly: GCA_947456055.1. Classification (GTDB taxonomy): domain Bacteria; phylum Bacteroidota; class Bacteroidia; order Chitinophagales; family Chitinophagaceae; genus Nemorincola. The sequence continues at coordinate 2,027 of CANGSR010000047.1, read as the reverse complement.
GAGACAATCCATCTAATTTTAAGTGTGCATGTGTGAGTGCTAATACCCTCATTTATCGTATTAAATATTGGCTAACAATACATTACAATATGAACTTCGTTCAAATTGTCCTCTTATAAAGTGTGCAAAGGTAGGAAACGAAGATTAAATAAAGGCTATCATTATGGAATTTCGCTACTTATGTTGTTCCAATAAATGGAGCAATTTCCTGGCATTCATCTGATAATCACCAAATTGTATCATCTTTTCACGGGCTTTGGTACCTATTGATTGCCTTAATACCTCATTACCGGTAATTTTCTTCAACGCATTGATAATGTCAGGTACAGATTTAGGTTGAATCAGTATCCCCTCCTCTTCACTTTCTATTACCTCATTGTGCCCCCCAACTTCTGTAATAATACATGGTAGTCCGCTTGCCATGGCTTCGAGGAGTGAGTTAGCCATGCCCTCATTATAACTTGCCAAAATAAATGCATCACTAGCTCTCAACACCTCTGCAATATCATCCAGTGGCAAGTCGTGACGCACAATAACCTTTTCAGCTATATTGTATTTCACTGCAAGGTTATCAAGGTTAAGGGCATCCTTATCCGTGCGGGTAGGTGCAATAGCCAATAAATTCCAAGCGTCAAAATCTTTGCCCAATTTATTAATACCTTCAAACAATTCATTCCAACCCTTTAATGCTACAGGTGTACCAATACATACCAGATATTTTAAATCAGGATTCAGGCCATGTTTCTTTCTTAGTTCGTCCTTTTCAATCTTATCTTTTAATGGCCTGAATTTTATGGTATCAATACCATTATAAATAACACCTACCTCCCTAAGCATGCCTGGAGTCATCCATTTCTGTGCATCCCTACCAAGGTTTCGGCTATTGGCTAGCAGCACGTCGGTTTTTTCAAATACAAGGGGGAAATTTTTCCTCAATAAGGGGTTTGCTTCCGGCCAGGCATGAATATCATCTCCCCTGGCAATTGCGGCAATTTTTATTTTGAGTAGGTCTTTAATTTTTGCTGCAATAAATGCATTGGCAGTTAAAAATTGAGCATATATCCAGTCAGCATCCCTTAATTCGGGGCGGGATTTTACATATTGTGCAATCGACCGTGCATCGCGGTCATAATGGTTTTCGTTGGAAATAAAATTGGGAATGGGTATATAGCTGGGTACGGAATGGATTTTAACCCCTTCATATTCTTCAAAGAAATTATCCTGAACTTTTTTGCCCTCCTTCCAATAAGGATGCAATTGATGTAAACCAAGGGGAGGGAACCAATTATGCACCAGTAATACATGACATTCAACTCCTAATTGCATCAGGGCTTTAGTCTGCTGGTGAATAAAAATACCATTAAACAGGGCATTTTTCCGGGGATAATTATTTGTCAATATTAATACCTTCACCTTATAGTATGCGGCTGTTAGAGAACACTAAAAATACCATTCAACATAGATGCAAATACCATACCAGAGAAAAAAAAGCCTGATTATATTTGATATACCAAGTGCCAAAGTTAACAAAATATCCCTAACCTATCACATTTTCGAGTCCGAAAGGAAGTAAGGAGCTTACAATTCACTCTACTATACTTTGAATTAAATATAAGGGCAAAAGACGCACCCTAAAGTAAATAACAACTACCCCAAGCAGCTTATTAATACTACAAATCCCTTTTCGACCGCTGGCATCCAACTCAATGCAAGTAGCTTTAAAATATCTATTAAAAACACTTAGGTATTTAAAAATTGCAATACCCGCATCACCCATATTCGAATAAAACATACGACATTTTTAAACTTGGAGATTGTACCTTTTTTAGTACTTTTACACACTTTTATATTTCAATCAGAAACAGAACAACAATAGCTTTTAATGAAAAAAATATTGATTACTGGTGCAGCAGGATTTATAGGCAGTGCATTGGCTAGTAACCTAATAAAAAATAAAAATTATTTTGTTGTTATTGTTGACAATCTATCAACAGGCCATATTGGCAATATACCCCGGGCTCAAAACT
>CANGSR010000046.1 GCA_947456055.1 Chitinophagaceae bacterium | reverse complement strand
TTTAGACCTGATGCCATTAATCACCGAAAAGACCTTCAGTTTTAAGACCCTGATGGAAATGGTAGGCAAGCACCTAAAGCTGAACATGGTGAACCTGATAATTGTGTTTGCTTCGGTGGGGCTATGCTTTGTATTATTCAAGGAACTGTTCTCATCGAGCGCTTTGACCTACCGTAAAATTGGTGTAGGTATGCTACCCATTTCACGCCAATCTTTTTACTGGTATGTGCCAGTTATATTAGCAACTATTGTTTCCTATCTGTTTTTCTACAGGAATAAGCTGGGTGAAAAATATGTGCAGGTTGGGTTGTTCCTTGTTCTTTTGGTGATTGGTAATTCCATGTATTTCTTCGGCCGCAGCCACGAAAACAATATTTTGAATATATCAGGTATTCTGGTTTTGGCTGTATTTCTATTATTTGATATGCTCATTTATTTTTCGCCAACGGAAGAAAAAACTGCTGCAGCGGCAACTTCACCTAATAATACCCCAAAAATTAAAAAAGCACCTACCTCAGCGGTTGCAGAAGCGGGTGGAAAATCCTATTTTAACCGTAGTGTTGTTTATCTGGTACTACCAGTTGTTTTCGTATTCCTTACCGGTTTTTATTACTCCGACAGGGTTAGTGAAAAGCTAAACACACAATATGGCAATCTACTAGAGTCGAAATACTATTACCCGCTGCAAGAAGTACCTAATGATTCGGCGGCAGTAAAAGAAATTACCCACAATAGTAAAAAGGTGTATTTCTTCGACCTTTACCAGGATTTCTATTTTTATTATTATGGAGGCTATATTCCACAGGGACTGTTCAATCCTTGTTCGGCATGGGTATATAAAAAGGATGTTGATAGCCTGATGCAAGATTTGCTGGATAAGGACTATTATGTGGTGTTTGACACGAGGTATAATAATGTGGTTGCTGAGTATGTGAGTACGCTGAAATACAATCAGATGTACCAGAAGCGCACCAATGTGGCCCTGAAAAAGGAAAACGTGAAGCTGGAATTACCCGATGGTTCTGGTAAAGTATATCATATAGGTATTAAAGACCCGTTGGGTAATGATGGTATTGATTACAGGGGGTTAAGCCTTGGTGAGGAGTTTTCACTAGAGGTAATTATAAAACCAGCCGCTCAGCAGGTAGCCAATGCCATGATTGTAAATAATCTGAATAACCTTAATGGTCTTACTGGTATTACATTGCAGGGGAATAGTAATTTTCCAAACAAGTTTGTATTTGGTTTTAGCAATGGTACGCCCCAAATACCCAATGCTGTTTTTGAACTGGAGCCTGAAAAATGGCATTATCTGGCTATTAATGTAAATAAGACACAATTAACTATTTACGATAATGGCCTCTTGTTGGCTTCGGCACCATCGGGTGGTGGTGCTTATAAGCATAATGATAAGCCTTTGACTATTGGTAATAATTCTGAGCGTAAGAGCCCCTTTAATGGTATTATAAAAGAGGTGAAATTCAGCAATGGGAATTTGCAGGAAGCAGAAATAGCCAATACTGCCCAGAAATTGATGGCAGGGATGAGTGTGAAGTAAACCATTTGATAGGCTTTATTTTATTTATCAATCTAAATTCTGCAATTCGGACTACTTTTGTAGTCAGATGAGTGACCATTTTAAATCAGGGTTTGTAAATATTTTCGGGGCTCCTAATGCGGGCAAGTCTACTTTATTAAACCTGTTGCTGGGAGAAAAGCTTGTAATCACATCACCAAAGGTGCAGACTACCAGGCATCGTATATTGGGTATTCTTAGCGAACCTAATTACCAGATAGTATTTTCTGATACTCCAGGCATTATTGAGCCTAAGTATAAGTTGCATACCAAAATGATGATGCAGGTGAAAAGTGCAATAGAGGATGCCGATGTAGCTATCCTGATGCACGATATTTACCACCCCATTGAAGATTTCCAGATGGTGACTGATACCCTCAAATTGAAAGTTCCTGCCATTCTATTATTAAACAAGATAGATACTATAAAAGATAAGGCATCGATAGAAACTACGGTAAATCTATATAAAGAGAAATACCCTAAATGGGAGATATTACCTATTTCTGCAAGAACGAAAGAAAATACTGAGCAGATCCTACCACTTATTCTTAAAATGTTGCCTGAAGGTTTCGCTTTTTATCCTGATGATAGTATATCAGACAGGTCGGAGCGGTTTTTTGTGGCAGAGATGATAAGGGAGCAGATTTACACGCTTTATGACGAAGAAATTCCTTACCATGCAGCGGTATTGGTGCAGGCATTTGAAGAGAAAACTACCCTCAATGTCATCAAGGCCGATATAATAGTGAGTAGGGAAACCCAAAAAATGATTCTATTGGGCAAGGGTGGCAGTATGATAAAGCAATTGGGTATTAACTCCAGAACAGCTATTGAGGAATGGTTGCAAAAAAAGGTTCACCTGGAGCTTTTTGTAAAGGTGCGTCCCAAATGGCGCGATAACGATAATTATCTTCGTGAGTATGGATATGTTTGATGACCGCAGGGTGGTAATACAGCCTCTGAATAAATTCTGGTATCTGAATAAGGTAGCCTCTATTGATATGTTGCGCCTTGACCTTTTGCATCCTGTGGTATCGGGTAACAAATGGTACAAGCTAAGGCTGAATATGAACTATGCTATTGATAATGGTTTTAGAACAATTGTAACTTTTGGAGGTGGGTACTCCAATCACTTGGCAGCAACGGCTTATGCTGCAAAAAAGTTTAACCTGGCATCGGTAGGCATTGTGAGGGGTAAATATGATATACTCACCCCAACCCTTCAAGAATGCCAGAACCAAGGTATGCACCTGATTTTTGTAACCCAGGAAGATTATAAAAACAAGCATGAGCCGGAATGGGCTAAAAGCCTGGTGGCTCATTTTGATGAAATATTAATTATACCCGAAGGTGGTGCCAACGAAAAGGGGAGAGCCGGAGCAGGATTAATATCCAGATTTGTACATGAGTCTTATAGCCATATTTTGGTGTGCGTAGGTACAGGTACTACTTTAATAGGATTGAGAAATAAGTTAAAAGCCCACCAAAATGTAATGGGTTTTGTACCTATGAAGCAGGGCGCTTATGTAGGTGATCATATAACAGCCCACCTGCAGGAGGACAAAAACCGTAACTGGGAATTGATAGACGACTGGCATTTCGGAGGTTTTGGCAAATGGAAGCCGGAATTAATCACCTTTATGAATGAGTTCTACGATGTAAACAATATACCACTGGATATTGTATATACATCTAAAATGATGTTTGGCCTCAATGAAATGCTCAAGGATAATTATTTCTCTACCTGCGATAATATATTGTGTATACATAGTGGGGGCTTGCAGGGCAATTCATCTGTGAAAAATGAATTGATTTATCAATAGTACATGGTATTTAATTCGCCTCAGCAGTAGGAGATTCAGTTTGAATGCTTAAATTTAGCGTCGGTTAAATTTGGTATTGAATCCAAACCACTCTCTTTCTTATGCTAGGCTATTGGAAAAGCTTAAAATACGATCATAAGCCCAATAATCTTGAAACGGCAATTCCCCCTTGGGGCGTTAGCTTTGAGCGGGAGCGAAGGGGGGTGGGGGGATGTTACTTTGTTGGCAATCGTGAAGCCTTGTATTAATAAAATGAATTTTAATCAAAATGACTCCAGAAGCACCCAAAAAAAGTAACAGGCTCACCTTATTCATTATTGCAGGCATGGTTGCTGGTGTTGTTACCGGTATCATTATTAATAACCACTACACCGGTATTAATACTCCCGTTCCTGATAAGGTATTAGACCCATTTACCATCCTGGCCGATATCTTTTTGAGGCTGATAAAAATGATTGTAGCTCCTCTTGGATTTACTACACTGGTGGTTGGGGTTGCCAAGCAGGGCCATATCAAAACTGTGGGCAGGGTAGGTGGCAAAACGCTACTTTGGTTCCTTTGTGGGTCTTTTACAAGTCTGTTCCTGGGAATGGTGCTGGTTAATTTTTTCAAGCCGGGTGAGGGACTCAATTGGCCTATACCTGCTGTTGCTGCTGGTACTACTGCACATGCCGCCCAATCCCTTCGCGACTTTATTGGGCATATTTTTCCTAAGAGCATTTTTGAGGCCATGGCTCAGAACGAGATACTACAAGTGGTGGTGTTTTCATTGTTTTTTGGTGTGGCTGCGGGTTCAATGGGTGAAAAAGCCAATATAGTGATTAAGGCTTTTGATGCTATGGCACATATCATCCTTAAAATGACTGGCTATATCATGAATTTCGCACCAATAGCGGTTTTTGGAGCGATGACCAATGTAATAGCAAAACATGGCCTGGGAATATTAAAGACCTACTCTACATTCATTGGCGAGTTTTATATTGGCCTGGGAATTTTACTGCTGATACTCATGAGTGTTACCTGGTTATTCATAGGTAAGCGGGTATTTAGTATGATGAGCCATATTAAAGAGCCTGCTATTATAGCGTTTTCTACCAATAGTAGTGAGGCAGCTTTTCCTAAGTTGATGCTACAATTAGAGCGATTTGGTTGCAATGAAAAGATTGTAAGTTTTGTTTTGCCATTGGGCTATTCCTTCAATCTAGATGGGTCTATGATGTATATGACGTTTGCGTCTATTTTTATTGCACAGTCTTATAATATCCATTTGGACACAGGTACACAGATAAGTATGTTGCTGGTATTAATGCTTACCAGTAAGGGTATTGCAGGTGTGCCAAGGGCATCTTTAGTGGTTATTGCAGGTACATTGGCTACCTTCAAGATACCGGAGGCAGGTCTAGCTTTGTTATTGGGTATTGACCCTATATTGGATATGGGCAGGGCTGCCATGAATGTGGTAGGCAATAGTGTGGCCACAGTTGTGGTGAGTAAATGGGAAAACGGGTTAGACTAGGATTTTCAGATTTATACCTATTGCCAAATAAATTTGCACATAGGCATAAGCACCCGTCAGCACCGCTTTCTGCGGTCAGACGGGTTCGGTGCTGGGAATAGTACCACAGCTTAGCGCACAAATTTAAGTGGCTGGGAGGTTAAATCTATTTTTAACCATGCATTAAGTATATTTAGGTGTAAATTACAGTCAATTGTATAGCTATGATTAGAAATACCCTTGCATTAATTGTAGTATTAGTTTTAGGCTGTTTAACGCAGGTGTTTGGGCAACAGGAAGGTCCAAAGCCAGAAAAGAGAGTTATTCATTCACCCAAGCCCAAACCAGTCCAGATCCAGGATCAGACAGGTGCACCCACTGAGACCAATGTCTATTATTTTCCTGAGTTCTATTACTTCTGGCCTATTGAAAAGAATGACACCACGCTAAGGTATGAATGCTATGATGCACACAATGAATTAATCAATGTAGATACCCTCCATAATATCAATATAGTGCAGCATATTTACTTCATCAGGTCATTCCGTAACTATATGCATACTTATATAGATGGTGATGGTAAACCAAGCCCTAGTATTGTAAGTAAAACCCTCTACAGGTACGATAGGCTGGATAATGACCACTGGAAAAGTACCGACCTTACGAATAATTATACTTTTGAGTTGAAAGAGTTTAAGCAGGAAATTATTAGGATGGATACCACTGTGGTTACTGACCCTATTACGGGTACACGCCAACAGTCTATCCGCAAATATTATAAGGTGCAGGAACAAACACAAAATAATGATGCTGGGAAACAGGAAAAATAGATATAGAATTACAGGCATGCCCACTGTTGGGCATCTTTTAAGTAAATCCATGCTCACTTTAGCCTTCACTTTTTCTGTGGGTATTCTATTGGCACAGGATGTTCCTAACAAGAACAAAACGCTATTGTTGCCTGAGTTTTTTGAGCATCGGTATCGCACCGATAAGGATACCATCTGGGAGTTTAAATGTTATGATAGCCGGGATAGCCTCATAAAAATGGATACCCTTACCAATACCGATGGAATCAGGTATTATTCCTTATTCAAATCCTATACCGATTCTTCGCACAAATATGTAGATGCCAATGGCATAAAGCAGTTCCTGCCAGTATCTAGCATTATAGCCCGCTACGATAAAATGGGAACAGATAAGTGGATGTATATTGATTATGCCACAAATAAGTTTCTGTACCTGAAAGAATATAAATCTGAAATTCTACGGTCTGATAATGTTGTATTTGCAGGTACCAAGAATAAGCCGGGGTATATGGTTACCTTTAAATATTATAGGGTGGGGAAGTAGGGTGAGTCTACTACTCGTATTCCTATGGATAAAAAAATAAAAAATACAATTAATTTTACTGCGTAATATATTGTCCTAAAGTGATTTAGGAATTGAGGGAACTCCCCTCCTGTTTTTAGGAGGGGACGTTTTGGCGTAGCCAAAACTGGGGTGGTTGCGGCGAGGTTAGCAAGAAATACGAGTCAGAAATACAAATCAGGAACAGCTTCTCTGGCTAACCTCGACACTTATCGGCGAAAACTCCAACAACGGTAATCCCAGGCATTATTGCCCCAATCCCTCGCATTTGGGGCAATGTTGGGGCAATCCAAAATGTTATATGTTGCTGATATTCAAATAATTGTGTTAATCATTGCCCCAAATGAATATTTTGTGGTTTTGGGGCAATGGGAGGTTTATGTGGTGAGCTTTTGGGAAAAGGGTTCGGTTTGGGGATGGTAAATACCTTCGGAGTAGGGGTTTTATTTGCAGTTCTGGATGTCCCTACGAAACATGCGGAACAACGCATTTTAATAGAAATCTTTGGGTTACTACACCCTCTCCTTCGGAGAGGGCCGGGGTGAGGCCTCTGGTTCGGGCTTGCTATTTATAATTTATTGGGCTTGGGAATAGGCTTTGGGCTTTTATTCTTCGAATTCCTGTCGCAGACAGGCTGAATTAGTAGACACGGGTGATCCTATCGGAACACCCGCGCCAGGTGCGTGATAACCACCAAAACAAATAAGCCCCCGAAAATTTCAGGGGCTTTGTTAAAATTCGAAAATCCTTTTCTTATTTATCAGGACGTGCCATATCCGGATGTGGGGGAGGCACATTAGAAGTACCTTGGTCGTTGTCAGTAGCAGGGCGGTAGATAACGGTGTTTTCATCCCCTACTGCTTCACCATATTTGAAATAGAAACGCTCACGGGCAATATTGTTTTTCTCACTCATGTACTCAATAAGGGCATTTACATGCTCCCATGATTTTTGTTCCTTGGTTTTGCTACCGCTACCGCCGCCTAATATCACTACTTTACATAGTGGGTATAGTGTCATTTCCTGAGCTAGCATAGCCAATTTGGCTTCCATAGCTGTGGTGATACGGTTGCTACCTGAGGTAAACAATAGGGTGCCTTCCTTAATCAGTCCGCACTTGCCTACTTTGGTTTTGTCTGCACCTATTTTGTCCAGGCAATCATCTGGGCAAGGGCATTTACCTATACCATCTGCATCTACCGGTTGGCACTCGGTTGGGGTAATCAACTGTTTGTCCTTATAATCAGGTACACCATCACCATCAGTATCAAGCGGGCAACCATGAGCATCCACTGCAACACCCTTAGGCGTTTTTGGGCATTTGTCGAACTGGTCTGTAACCCCATCATTATCCTCATCAGGCAATACCGGATTTGGTAAAATCATATGACGTGGGTAGGAAAGTTCGCTGTAGCTATGGTCAAGTGGATTAATCCAATATAATGGTTCAACAGATTTCTTTTTGTTAGGCACATTGTAATTAAGGCTCACAGAAAAATAGTTGATTGATTCGTTCTGGCGGCCTATTGTTGGTACATTACCTAATGGTTTACCATACCTTGACCCATCTAAATAACCATCAGCAGTGAAGGTATAACGGTCTTCCAGCTGTATATTCATTTTCTTATTGAACTTATATTGCACACCGACACCAAGGCTAGGTGCAAAATCTAATGTTTTTTTGTCAAGGATGGTACCACCTCCACCGTTTTCGGCAGCAGTTTCATAGGTCTTGTCCATTTTGCTTTGGAGGTCATTCCTTATAGAACTAGTGCTGGCAGCCGGATTGGCTACTATTGTACCAAAGTCATATTCTCTATATTTATCGTTGAGCGCATTTACCCTTGTTTTGTAAGCCAATGCACCAATGCCTGCATAGCCAAAGAAGGCTACCGAATTGCTGGCATTATGGAAGTTGATATTGTATAGGTTAAACATCAGGTCCAGAGATAATTGTGATGCCTCCGTGCGTGTAGACCTGTAGATAGCATTTGCAGGATTATTTGGCGTAGCATACATCATTGGTATATACCCAAACTGGGTATAAGGGGCATCATAGCTAATAGTAGGTTGCCTGTCCAGATTTTTACCTACCCCATAGATATATTGGGCTCGTAATGAAAAGATATAACCTAATGATTTACGCACATTAATACTGATACCGCCTCCGCCTTTCTGCCATAAAAACAGTGTAGGAACATTACCCACCACATTAAACAGACCCAGTCCGCCACCTACTTCCCACATATTACGTGGTTTGGGAGGGAAAACTTCCTGGTGGTCTATATATTTTTTGAATTGTTTTTTGCGGTGTTTAGGGTAGTAGGCAGAGTCTAAAACGTCGTAGTTTTTGCCTCTGTAGGTCATATCCCTGTTAGACCATTGTGGTGATGAAGCAGGTGTAGTTACTTGGTTAGGGTCCTTTTTTTCGCTTTCCTGTGCTAATAGCGTTTGGGCCATCATTACAAAGCATCCGGCAATTAAAATGGACTTGATGTTGAACATGATACGTGTTAATTTCTATGTAAATATTTTATAAACTATGAATATGTTGCAAAGGTATTAAGCCACTGTTAAAAAACAAACAGGACTTCAAAATAAACCTGTAATTTACCAAATTATTGTGTGGAAGGGTAGGAAGGTTTGGAAAGTAATTCACACATTATTACGAAGTTAGTTTTGTTTAATGCGATTGGGGGTATGGTATTAGGTTTTTGAGGGGTTGGGCTTGTTTATTTATAGGTTTAGGGTAGAATTTGTCATTGTTTTGTGACAGCATTTGAAAAAAATTATGGTGATAAAGTTCTTATTTCGGACTTTTACATTTTATACGATTAGGGTATCTTAGATGGAACTTGTAAATAAGGTTATAGGTAATGAATTGGCACTTTTTGAAAAGAAATTTTCGGACAGTGTAAAAAGTACTAATCCCCTGCTGGATCGTATTATGCGGTTCATCATCAGGCGGAAGGGTAAGCAAATGAGGCCCATGTTTATATTCCTGTCAGCAAAAATTGCAGGGGAAATAAATGAGGTTACCTATAGGGCTGCATCCCTCATAGAGCTATTGCATACAGCTACCCTGGTACACGATGATGTGGTGGATAACTCTATGAAACGCCGTAACTTCTTTTCTATCAATGCCCTATGGAAAAATAAGATTGCCGTGCTGGTAGGCGATTACCTGCTTTCCAAGGGTTTATTACTGTCGATTGATAATGGTGATTATAAGATACTACAGATAACCTCACGGGCAGTAAAGGAAATGAGCGAGGGTGAGCTGCTGCAAATGGAGAAGGCCCGCAAACTGGATATTGATGAGCAGGTATATTTCGACATCATCAGGGCTAAGACGGCATCTCTACTCTCAGCCGCATGTGCAGCCGGTGCTTTTTCATCTAATACAGGTGATGAGAACACCGAGAAATTCAGGCTTTTTGGTGAAAAAGTAGGTATAGCCTTCCAGATAAAGGACGATTTGTTTGACTATGGGCAGGATAATATTGGTAAGCCCACAGGTATCGACATCAAGGAAAAGAAAATGACCCTGCCCCTTATTTATACCCTTACACACTGCGACAAAGCCATTAAGCGGAAGATTATCTACATAGTAAAAAACAATAGTACCGACCGTAATAAGGTAAATGAGGTAATAAAATTGGTGCAGGAAGGTGGCGGTATAGATTATGCCCGCAAAAAGATGATGCAATTTAAAGAGGAGGCCCTGGAAATACTACATACCTACCCCGAATCGAAAGCCCGTGAAGCCATGGAACAATTGGTGAATTATGTGATTGATAGGAAGTATTAGAGGGGTAGAATATTAGTTTGAATTTGTATTATGTTTAAGTATTAGTAATTGATTTAGAAAATGTTAAGCAATGAAGGACTCCTGTTTTTAGGAGGGGATGTCGACGGCCTCTGTCAAGAGGCAGTCGACTGGGGTGGTTGGAGCGAGGTTAGCCGGAAACACCAGTTAGTAATAAGGGGCTTCCTTGAACTCACGTGGAGAAGATAATGATTAAGATACTTGGTGTAGAATATTAGAAGATTTTTTAGTAGCCCCGGCATTTATGCCGGGGTATAAGGATAAAATATATTTGGCTTTAGCCAAAATAGCGGATTATTTGATTCCTCGCCAAAGCATCAAAAGAATTTATGTTTAAATTCCTTCAATACACCATCATTCTCCAGTTTATCTTGCTCACAATATCCTCATGCACCCATGTCAACCCCTCAACAAAAAATCTAAAACAGCCCAGGCTTAGGTTACTACATGATTCAGGGTATGTAACCAAACAGGAAGTACTACCTTTTCTATTAGAAGCCAAGCTTACTGATACATCTGACTGGTGGTCTAAGATTAGTAATAATGATACACTGGGCCAATATTACAGAAGCGAAAAAAATGGTTATTACTACATGATGGCCACCGCATGGAGCAATAGAGATAGCGCAACGATGGAGTACCTTATTGAATTGTCTAAAGAAGGAGATTTTATAGGTTCTATCGAGGCTTATGGTGGTAATTGGAGTTTTGGTGTGGATGGTAATTATTATTCAGATTTTCATAAGGTAGGTAAGTACTTTACAACATCCTTTAGTCCCCATGGCACAGGCTATTTTGGTACTTGGATTCATATTTTCGATACATTAGTATGTATCAATGAGCTTTCGGCAATATTTACAGGTTGCTATTCTATTCATGGCAGCTCCAACTTCAATCCTCAAAATATATACTCCACCTATGATATTGTTGACAGTATATGTACTGTCCATTATTTTATAGAAGAAGGTGTAGATGATGAAAAGTCAAATGATATTCTTTGGGACAAGCCTACAGAACGAATAATAAGGTATAAGTATGATGGCAAAAGCTGGGAGGCGGAAGACAGTTCCTTGTTAAAGGGGATGGATATTTATTATTAGAACCAGATACAGGTCTCCTTTGGTTTTGGACTACCGGATTTCCATATTGAATATATTGTACTACCCGCAGTTTGAAAAAACTACCGTCAGTACCGCTTTCTGCGGTCAGACGGCAGGTTTTTGGCGCACATGGCCTGCCTCGCCAATTCCCATTGGTCTGACCGCGGAAATCGGTGCTGACCAATGGGAATTCCATTATCGATAAGCAATGGCTTTGGGTGCTGGGTTTGGGCTTTTGTATTTCGAATTCCTGTCATAGACAGGCTGATTTTGTAGACACGGGTAATCCAAACGGAACACCCTCACCAGATTCGAGATCTGGAGCGATGCCTAGTATGGAACCTACTTTATCTTAATCTTAATGTCATCCAGCGTCTTCATCACACATTCGGGGCAGGTTGCTTTGATGTTAATGAATTCTACAGTGGCACCTACAGGGGCATTGTTTATTTCCTGCAATACATCTTTGGTAATAAAAAAGCCATTCACATTTAAGGTAGCCATGCCCTTGGGGCTTTGCACCCTTAGGGTGTAGGACTTAATGACATAGGGGTAGCTGTAGTAAGAATTAGGGAAGGTGCTCTTTAGGGTTAACTGGGCTAAGATGTCCTTTTTATAGGCTTCTGATGTCCGGATGGTTCCCAACCAAGTCTTTAGCTTAGGTACCGAGTCGCAACCGAAGTTTACCGTTCTCAATACCTTATTCGTTTTGGCGTTGGAGATGGTGAGCTTCATGTTTTTACCCTTATTGGGGTAGGGCATGGCCATTACACTTAGGGTATCACCCTTAATTTCAGGTTTACCTATTCTCATTGCCCAGTCACTGCACTTTAGTTTTATTTCTGCTGGTTTCATACCAGGGCAATACACCTGCACAACGTTATTGGCTGCCGTAAACAAAAGTGGGGTATCCCTGCGGCTGCACCATTTATTCCAAACCCTAATACTATCTGTCTGTGCAAATGTGGTAGTACAATTGACAATAATTGCGATGAAAAATATAAATAATCTCATTTTTGTTACAAAAGTTTGCTTTTGGGGCTAAAATATATGAGTAGAATCCTTAGAATATCTTTTTGTCAAAAAGTTCCACCCAAATTTATAACATTTTAAGGTTAACCCTTTATTGCCCTGTGATTATTAAAAAGTGAAAATTTCTTAAAAGCTATACTCTTAGTTTTTTATCGAAATCCTTACCAGGTAATAAGCAAGTATTGCCAGGAAGATAATGATACCAATAGCTATGATGGTGGTCTGCCCGGGGTTTTGTGCCCTGCGGCGGTTTTTCTTTTTGGGCAGGGCGTTTTTGAGTTGGGTATTTAGTTTTAAAACCGATTGTCGGGTTTCGGATGCCTGTATGGATGACAAACCCTCCAATGCATCGCTTTCCATCCCCTCATCGGCCATCCAAAGCTCTACTTCGTGCTGCTCCTGTGGCGATAACTTACCCTCCAGATAAGCCAATAGCTTATCCTCAGGTAGTTTTTTGCCATTATTAGGGCCAAGGGGTGATATGTTGCCTTTATTGTCCATTATCGGCTTTTGCCGGTTTTATTTAATAAAATAGTTTTCAGATTCCTTTTGCCATTCTGGATAAAACTCTTTACCTGCATAAAGGTAAATCCGGTTTGGGCTATTATTTGTTCGTAGCTGTGTTTTTTAAGATAAAACAGCACAATTGTTTTCTTTTGTTCCTCATTTAGTAGCTCCAGGGCTTCATTCATCTGCTCCAGGGTATGGTCTATCCATTCTGCTTCCTCTTTGTCGGTCTCATTAGCTGCCACCCAGGCCAGGCCTGCATCATCCGCCATAGGGGTGCGGTCACGCAATTGTTGCAGGCAATGGTTGCGCATTAAAATATATAGCCACCCTTTGAAATTCAAAATCTCTTCCTGTGGCAGGTGGGTGATGACTTTCAAAAATACCTGCTGTACGGCATCCTCGGCCAGTGACCTGTCTTTCAGGTATTTTAGCCCCACACCAAGAAGCAGGGTAGTATAGCGCTGCAACAGATATCCCAGATAATCACCATCACCGCTTACCTGGTAGGTATGAAGCAGTTCTTCATCACTTAGGATAGTATGGTTGATTATTCTAGCCAAGATTTATAAATCAGCTTGTGGGGTGAAAAATAGAGTAATTAGAATGAAGATGCAGGAATCCCTGGATTCCATAAATGAAACCCTAATTTTTTGTGCAGAATTGAATGGGTACTTTATTGGGAAATAAACTCTGATTCGGTAGCTGGTTCATCCCTGTATATCCTTCCGCAACCTGCATACCTACGTTTCCAATAACGGTTATTGAGGTTACTTATCACCACACCTTGAGAAGATGAGGCGTGTACAAAATACCCATTAGCCAAATAAACCCCAACATGCGATACCCTAAACCGGCGTGCCCTAAAAAAGATGAGGTCGCCTTCTTCTGCATCATCCGGGTGTTTAATCCTTTCGGCTTCACGGCGCTGCTCACGTGCTGTTCTTTCAAGCTCTATGCCATAAACCTGTCCATATAGTTTTTGCGAAAAAGCCGAACAGTCTATTCCGGTATTATCGGTGCCGCCATAACGGTATTCGGTACCGTACCAATCATCAATAAAGCGGAAAAGGGGGTAGTTATTTATATTTTTTGGTGAAACATTAATCATGTCGGCATATTTGCTTACCAGCACCCCGGGATTATTGAGTGGGGCAGCCTTTGGCATTTCCATCAATCCTTCCTCATTTTCGGCAACAGGAGAAGGGTTGGTTTCGAATTTGGGGCTATTGCTGTTGGCTACTATACTAGGGATTTCCTTTTCTGTGGCTTTAGCACTTTCAATTTTAGCTACCTTTTCTGGTACTGTATTTTTTGAAACAGGCAAACTACTTGAACTTGCCGTAATAGATGCAGCAGGTGCAGGTATTATTTCATTACCCAAATTAGTATCGACTATGGCAATTTTGGCTGCGGCTTCAACTTTGCCTACAGAATCATTTTTTGTAACCGCTTCGGCCGCAGGGCTTATTGATTTGCTGTAAGTTTTATCCAGCTTTTTTTCAATAAGGGTTGGCTCGTTATAATTAATAGGATTTGTTTCCTGTTTTACTATGGCTGGCTTAGTAACAGCGACTTTATTTGCAGTAACTGGCTTTTTTTCTGTATTTGGATATGAATTTATTTTGGCAATTTTTTGGCTCAGGTTTTGCTTATTTCCACTACCCGCATGCGAGTAAGAATCACGGCTGGTGCTACATCCAATGATTAAAGAACATGAAAAAATTAAGGCGGGAATCGTAAAAAGTAAGGATTTTCCCATAAGCAAACCTATTTACAGGTAAAGATAATTATCCTTCTGAAAGAAAGAAATGATTTTTATAGATATTAATATAGGTTATTTGTATCGCTGTTTAAGATAGTATTTTAGGTCTTTTGCACATGTATATTGAACCTATTTTTTTAATTTTTTAGGTATGGTTTCGTAAAATATAAATACGAAATTAACTGAATGACAATTTGTTAGTAAATTCTTATGACTTCTTTTTGAGTGACTTTTGTACGTTTTTACATTTGATTTATATTTTGGCTATATTTGCATAGGACGTTTGGTAACAATTAGTTTACCTACTGGTAATATAAGGATTGATTATTATAAAGTTTATTGTTTGAAATTTGCCTCTCTATGAATAGACTCTTACAATTTTGCATAAGTAATAAAAATATTTTTCGAGTTTTATTTTTGGTTTTTATCCTAAATGTTTCCTTTGTCTGGATAGAATTATATGCCCAAACATTTACTAATGGCAACCTTACAGTTCTAAAAATAGGTGATGGCACAACCTCTATGGTTGGTGGAGCAGCAATGCCCGATTCTGTTATTGAATATACAACAAGTGGTGCCCGAACAGGTACTTACATAGGTTTACCAACAGGTGGTACTGACAAAATAACAAATAGTGGAGCTGCAATATCTGAAGGCTATATGAGCCTATCTGCCGAGCGGGATCAATTGGTTTTAGTTGGCTATGATGCGGTACCGGGTACGGCAGCTGTAGTTTCTACCCCTGCTTCGGTTGTAAATAGGGTGCTGTTTTCAATAAAATCTGGTGGTGCAGTTACCAAAGTCACTTATACTAATTCCGATTATTCAGGCAATAATATCAGGTCGGGAACATCATATGGTACCAATTATTTCAGTTCAGGTACATCCCCAGGACTTGAATCAATGATTTCGGGTACTGTATTGACTACAAATCCAACTAATACAAGGGTAATTCAGATTTTTAATGGGCAAACCTATTTTACCTCAGCAGCTGCCCCATTTGGAGGAGTATCAAAATTAGGAACCGGTATACCCACTACTGCTGGGCAGACATCAACTTTAGTAGTTACAGATACTTCAAGTCCTTTCGGGTTCGCAATCAGCCCCGACGGTAATATTTTATATTTAGCAGATGAAAGTATAGGAATTACGAAATATACCTTGAGCGGGGGTGTTTTTGTATCTAGTTATGTACTCAATACTACTCATTCACGAGGCTTAACGGCAGATTTCTCTGGTACTAATCCAATAATATATGCCACAACTGATGAGATTACTGGCAATAAGATTATTAAAATTACTGATGCCGGAGGGCCAGCTATAGCTTCTCCTATAGCAACAGCCCAGGCAAACACTGTTTTTAGGGGTATTACCTTTTCGCCATCTTGCTTTGCAAGCATTGCATTAACTACCCCTTCGGTTACATGTGCTGGTGATAGCAGCACCCTTGTTATAAAAGGAAACCCTTACGGGTTGGTACATTACAATATAAACGGAGGGCCAACCCAGTCAGTCACTATCGGTAATAATGGCCAGGCAACTATCCATACAGGCTCATTAACTGTTACCTCTACCTTCCATCTGATGGATATTAATACACCATCATGCTCTGCTGCCCCTATTTCGGGTAGTGTCACAGTCACTGTAAATCCTGCTCCGGCCGCTATTGGTGGTGGTTCATCTGTTTGTTTGCCTAATTCTATTACCTTAACCAACACTACTACAGGCGGTACCTGGTCAAGTACCAATACCTCAGTTGCAATTATTGGTTCTCTAAGTGGAATATTAAGCGGGGTTGTAACTGGTTCAAGCATCATTACCTACAAATTGTCCACTGGTTGTTTCACTTCTACTAATATTTCGGTTTTATCATCCCCTACACCTTTATCAGGTATCGGGGATTTGTGTGTGGGTGCTTCACTTACGGCTGCTAATACGATTGCGGGAGGTATTTGGAGTTCAAGTACTACAGCAGTTTCGGTTGTAGGTTCAGGTACTGGTGTGGTTACAGGTGTTGGGCCTGGTACTGCAAACATTACTTATACCTTACCTAATGGTTGCTTCAAGTCACGGACCATGTCGGTTTCTTCTAATCCAGCTCCTATTTCAGGTGCTTCTTCAGTTTGTGTTGGCTTCAATACCACCCTTACTGATGCCGGTGGGGGTGTGTGGGCAAGTACCAATACTTCAGTTGCTACTATTGGGGGTATGTCGGGCATATTAACCGGGGTTTCTACTGGTACCTGCATTATAACTTACGGTTTGGTTACAGGCTGCTACATAACAACCACTTTTACAGTGAATCCTAACCCAGCGGGCATCTCGGGTCTCACAGGTGTCTGTCAGGGTTCGAATGCCAGCCTGAGTAATTCTGTGCCAGGTGGTGGATGGAGTAGTAGTAATGCCGCTATTGCTTCTATAGGTTCCGGTAGTGGTGTAGTAACAGGTATAGGTTCAGGTACGTCTATAATAAGTTATACCCTTCCCACCGGATGTTATTCCACTACTACCTTCCGGGTCAACCCTGCTCCTACAGCTATTACCGGGCCAGCCTCGGTTTGTGTTGGTAGTACTGTATCGGTTAGTAACACAATTGCCGGGGGATTATGGTCATCTGGTAATAGTGCAGTTGCAACAATTGGTAGTACTTTGCCATTGGTAACCGGTGTTAGTGCCGGAACCACTATTATCACTTATTCATTGTCAAATGGTTGTTATTCCACTTTGGTTTTCCAGGTAAATACTGCCCCCTCCGCCGTTCTGGGAGTATCCTCAATTTGTTTAGGAAATTCCAGCGTCTATACAAATATCGTTTCAGGTGGATTATGGAGTTCAGGAAATACTTCAGTAGCTACAATAGGTAGCACTGGTGGGTTACTTAATTCTGTTTCAGCTGGTACTACTATTATAACCTACCAATTGGGAAATGGTTGCAGGAGTGTAAAAACAATATCAGTTAATCCTTTACCTTCAGCTATTTCAGGGCCAGGTGCGGTTTGTTCAGGGGCTAATATTACATTGTCGGGTTCTGGAACTGGAACATGGACAGGTTCTAACAGTTTGGTGGCCACAGTTGGGTCTTCCACAGGCATTGTAACCGGTATTATTCCTGGTTCTACAATTGTAACCTATACCATATCTACGGGGTGCTCTATAACTACTACAGTAAATGTATTACTTGCACCAACAGCCATAACGGGTAGCGCTAGTTTATGTCTTTTTGCATCCACTAGTTTAAGTGGCTCCGGTGCAGGGGCATGGTCAAGCAGCAATACGGGTATTGCGCTTGTAGGTAGTCTTTCAGGTATTGTATCAGGCGTGTCGGTTGGGACAGCTAATATTACTTATGCATTGGCAAATGGTTGTTTTGCTACGATACAGGAAACTGTGAAACCCGTGCCTGCAAGTATTACAGGTCCGGCATCGGTTTGTGCAGGATCGGTAATTACACTAAGTACCATAAGCACAGGCGGGGTTTGGTCCAGTAGTAATGCATCCCTTGCCCTTATTGGCTCATCCACAGGCGTAGTTACCGGGATAATCTCCGGTGCAGTGGTTATTACCTATACTCTTCCATCTGGTTGTTATAAAACCACCAACCTTGTGGTTAACCCCATACCAAGTCCTATCAGTGGCGCAACAGAATTATGTGTAGGGTCTAGTACCACACTTACTGGTCCGGGCGGCGGGCTATGGTCTAGTAGTAATTTGAGTAGTATATCTATAGGGAGCAGTACCGGTATTGCTACCGGGGTTATGGCAGGTTCTGCAATTATTACCTATACGCTAGCTACAGGTTGTGTTACAACATGGGTACTGAATGCAAACCCCTTACCGTTTTCTATTGCAGGCCCAACACAGGTTTGTATTAATTCGTCAATTACGCTTACCGATGCAAGCACCGGCGGGACATGGCTTAGCCAGAACCCTGCACAAGCTTCCGTTGGTAACCTTTCTGGTATTGTCACAGGGTTAACCTATGGTACGGTTGGAATAAGTTATATCTTGCCTACAGGGTGTTTTACCTTCATAGTTATGGATGTAGAGCCAATACCCGCACCAATAACCGGTTTATTATCGGTTTGTGTAGGTGCTTCTACAACTCTTGTTGATTTTGGTGGCGGCACCTGGTCAAGTAGTGCCCCTGCTATTGCTACAATAGGTTCTGTTACTGGTTTGGTTAATGGTATTAGTACAGGTACATCTCTAATTACCTACAGGTTAATCACAGGTTGTTATGTTGATACATTGATTACTGTAAATCCATCAGTGCCGGCAATAAGCGGTGATTCTGTTGTTTGTGTTGGGCAAACAACTACTCTTACTGATATTGGTGGGGGCAGTTGGAGCAGCAGTAATGTAGCTATAGCCGATATTGGTGCATCATCAGGAGTGGTTACCGGATTAATTGCTGGTACTTCCATGATTACCTACCAGTTACCTACAGGGTGTTTTAATACCAAAGAAGTGATTGTTAATCCTGCACCATCTATGATTGTTGGTGCGGATAGTATTTGCATGGGGACCAATACTGTTTTCCACGATTCAATTAGTGGTGGTGTTTGGAATAGTAGCGACCGTACAATTGCCGGCATTGATTCCACATCGGGTATAGTAATTGGTTTTGCACCGGGTAATGTCAATATTACTTATACCTTACCTACCGGGTGCCGTATAACCAAACCATTCACGGTGAATCTTTCTCCACTCCCT
>CANGSR010000045.1 GCA_947456055.1 Chitinophagaceae bacterium | reverse complement strand
GTAGCTTCCAGTAATTGCTTTATTCTTGGGATATCTGCGGGTGGGCCATGATCAATCATGTGCGGGTAATTCGTGGTTGGCTGGATGTTTTTGAAGTTTTGCATGGTCCCGGCTGTGCTCGCATGTTTTTCTTCCAGCTGGGCCAGTATTTCCTCGGCACGTGTAAGGAGTTTCGGGGGCATACCTGCCATACGTGCCACCTGTATACCAAAGCTATGCCTGCTGCCACCTGGTGCCAGCTTACGGAGGAAAATGACCTTATTCCCTGTTTCCTTATGGGTGATATGATAATTGCGCACCCTTGGTAATAACCTTTCCAGTTCATTCAACTCATGGTAGTGGGTGGCAAACAGGGTCTTGGGTTTAGTACTGTTATTATGCAGGTGCTCTACAATACTCCATGCCAGCGATATACCATCATAAGTACTTGTTCCACGGCCTATCTCATCCAGTAACACCAGACTACGCTCACTAATATTATTGATGATACTTGCTGTTTCGTTCATCTCTACCATAAAGGTACTTTCACCGCCACTCAGATTATCTGATGCCCCTACACGGGTGAAAATCTTATCTGTTAGGCCTATGGTTGCAGAGTCGGCAGGTACAAAACTACCCATATGGGCCATGAGGGTAATGATTGCCGTCTGCCTCAGTAATGCCGACTTACCACTCATATTGGGTCCGGTAAGGATAATTACCTGCTGGTCGCTCTTATCCAGCAGTATATCATTGGATACATAATTTTCTCCGGGAGGTAATTGTTGCTCTATAACCGGGTGCCTGCCTGCCTTTATTTGTAGAATCGGTTCATCTACAAGGCTTGGGCGGTGGTAATTATACTTATGGGCATTATTGGCAAAGCACAACAGACAATCCAGCTGTGCTATAATGTGGGCATTGTTTTGAATAGGCGATATATAAGGCTCAATGCTTACCAGCAATTGCTGGTACAGTTCTAACTCTATAGCCAGGATTTTCTCCTCAGCACCCAGGATTTTCTCCTCATATTCTTTCAGTTCGGGAGTAATGTAGCGTTCAGCATTAGTTAAGGTCTGTTTCCTTATCCAGTCGGTAGGCACCTTGTCTTTATGGGCATGGGTCACCTCCAGGTAATACCCGAAAACATTATTGTAGGATACCTTGAGTGATGATATACCCGTGCGCTTAGCCTCGTCCATCTGTATTTTGAGCAGATAGTCCTTGCCACCACGTGATATGGCCCTAAGGTCGTCCAGTTCCACATGGATGCCTTCTCTAATCATTCCTCCTTTGGCAGTTACTGCCGGGGCATCATCTACAATTGTTTTAATAATCCTTTCCCTCAACTCAAGTAATGGCTGCAATGGATTGACCATAAATCCCAGTGAGGCATCTTCCGATGCAATGCACAATTCCCTTATCTCAGCCATATGGCCCATACTTTTGGCCAGTTGCAGCACTTCACGTGGGTTAGCTTTTTTAAGGGGTATCTTCCCAATTAGCCTTTCCACATCACCTATCTGCTTTACCAGATGGGTAATAGAGCGGTTCAGGTCTTGTGATAAAATAAAATGAGCCACCAGATTCAGCCTTTGCTCTATCCGGTTCATGTCAAACAGCGGGAAAATCATCCAGCGTTTCATCAACCTGGCGCCCATTGGGGTATAGGTATGATCAATAGCCTGTAGTAGGCAGGAACCCTGCTCATAACTGCTATTCACCAGTTCCAGATTACGGATGGTAAATCGATCCATCCAAAGGAAATCGGTAGCAATAATGCGTTGCAGGGTATTGAGGTGCTGCAGGTTGGCATGCTCAGTATCTTTAAGGTAATGCAATGCCACCCCGCAGGCCACGGTTGCGGCCTTTAGGTCTTCTATGCCAAAACCCTTCAAGCTTTGGGTTTGGAAATGCTGTATCAGCAAGTCATAACAATACTGCTCCCTGAAAATCCATTCGTCGAGCTGGAAGGTATATACCTTGGTGTCAAAATGCTCCCTGAATTTCTTTACCTGCGATTTGGACAAGATAATTTCGGAAGGCTGGAAGCTCTGGATTAATTTATCCATATACTCCATATTCCCTTCTGCCCCATAAAACTCACCTGTGGATATATCTAAAAAGGCGATGCCGCACATAGGTTCGCCCAAATGCAATGCTGCCAGAAAATTATTGGTGCGGTTTTCCAGTAGTTTATCGCCAGTGGCTACCCCGGGTGTTACCAGTTCGGTCACGCCCCTCTTCACAATTCCTTTAGTCAGTTTAGGGTCTTCAAGTTGGTCGCAGATAGCTACCCTATAGCCCGCTTTTACCAGTTTGTGCAGATAGGTATCCAGGCTGTGGTAGGGAAAACCTGCCAGGTCTACAGTGGATGCCGACCCATTGGCCCGCTTGGTCAAGGTAATGCCCAATACCCTTGATGCCACATGGGCATCCTCGCCAAAGGTTTCGTAAAAATCACCTACCCTGAATAATAATACTGCATCGGGATACCTTGCTTTGATATCCTTATGCTGTTTCATAAGGGGTGTTTCTGCGATTTTTGCGGCTGACATAGCCGTAAAGATAAGGCTTTGCCATTGGGCTGATTATATAATTGATAATTAGGTTAATACTATGTGGATAAGTGGGGTCTCCTAATCAGATGAATCGTAATTGTTCTTCTTTTATTTGTAGTGTTCTTTAGTCAGTAACCCAATCTTCTTAGCCGATAGCACATTTTTTTGCATCAGAGAGGTTGCTGCATTTGACTATTTAGTGAGTATTAGGCATCGGCACCCTCTCCTTTTCCGGAGAGGGCCGGGGTGAGGCTTTTTTTTGAATCTCCTTTCCCAACAATCCCATTCATTTTACATTTAAAATTTCCTAAAGCCAAACCTATTTAATATCTTCGTAAAGCCTTAATGGATTTACCTATGAGAAATGCTATATTCCTTTTGTTGGGTCTATTTTTATATGCCTCTGTTTGTAATGCTCAAACTCCGGTTTGGGGTTGGGGCAAAAACTCCCAAAGCCCCGGTGGTTTCAGCCATGCTCTTGGAAATAGTATTGCTACCGATACCTGGGGAAATATATACACAACAGGGTATTATGAAAATCCTATTACTTTCGGGGCAGGACTGATGTCCGAACCAGCATTTGCCGATTTTTTTCTGGTAAAGCATAACAGGGCTGGTGGGGTAGTATGGAATAGATGGGCCGCAGGTATAAGCTATTCTACAGTTGGTAACACAGTAAGTACTGATATTGATGGTAATGTTATAGTGACAGGAAGTTTTAGCCGTGGAATTGCTGTATTTGGTACCGATACCCTTAGAAGCGATAGCACTGGTGGTGGTATGTTCCTGGTAAAATACGATTCTGCTGGTACAGTATTATGGGCACGGAGCGGGGTTGGTAGTTGTTCGGGTCATTCGGTTACTACAGATGGTGCAGGTAATATTTACGTATCTGGTGCGTTTTACAGTGCAAGTGCAACTTTTAGTGGAATTACTCTTTATAATGATAGCATTAGTGGCTATTATAACCAGTTTTTTCTCAAGTATAGCCCCTCGGGTGATATCATTTGGTGTAGGTCAAATAGTGCAGGATTATCCGGAGCAATCACCCGTTTGTCAGCATCAGAACCTGGATATATCTATTTGCTGGGAACATTTAGTGGTTCACGATTTACAATAGGCGGAACCACATTATATAATTATTCCTCAACGGGCTTGCTGAGTGATATTTACCTTGCCAGGTACGACACAGCCGGCAACCTGATTTGGGCTCGGAGTGCTGGTGGTAATAATTATGATAACATTACAGGAGTAGCTGCCGACCAATATGGCAATGCTTACATTTCGGGTAATTTTACCAGCGATTCTATTCAGTTTGGCACTAATACTTTGAGACTGGATACTAGTGGTGTTTATACGAGTAAATTGTATCTGGTAAAGTATGATTCTTCAGGCAATGTAATTTGGGCCCGAAGTGATCATGCCACCTACATGAGTAATGCCGAATCAGTAGTATTGAATGTATTTGACGAACCATGTATAGCTGGTTATTTCTACTCTTCTAATATCATTTTTGGTTCTGATACTTTTTACGATAACGGAAATTTTGTCGTTCAGTACGATACCGCTGGAATTGTACAATGGGCAAAAGGCTTTGGCGATCATAACAGTGAAGCCTATGCAATAACCCGTGACGGAGGCAATAATCTGTGTCTTACTGGCTACCAGATTGGCAATCTCATTATAGGTAATGATACCCTATTTGGCAGTACGGGTGGGGTAGAGGATGTTTTTGTAGCAAAACTGGTATGGTTAACGGAAGATGTAAAACTCACTAGCACTACCATAAACCCCCTCAAAGCCTACCCCATCCCCACCAATGGTATCCTCAATATTTCACTAGGTGTAGGAAACTACATTGCCTTAAATATGTATGATGCTACTGGCAAAAAAGTTTATTCAAAAGCATTGGACGTAAAAACCAATGAATTCCAATTGAACATCGCCGGATTTGCAAATGGGGTTTACATCATACAAGCATTAAGAAATGATGGTGTCAATTACCAGAGGGTGGTGATACAAAATTGATGATTTGTTGCTATATTTACAATCCTATTATTCAAGTTTATAAATCTCTACAACTTAATTACCTATGAAGAAGCTATCCTTTGTATTGGCAATGTTTTTTTCATTAGTTCTTGCAATTTGTTCTTATGCACAGGCACCAAACTGGGATTGGTCAAGAAATTCAAGGGGGCTAAATGGCAGAAGTCAATCTTATCAAACAGCAATTGCAACAGACCGGTCAAACAATATATATACCACAGGTTATTTTAGAGATTCAATTGCAATTGGTGGTGACTCACTATATGGTGGTAGTCTGGAAACGGCTTACCTTTTAAAGCATGATTCAAGTGGTAATCTTATTTGGTCAAGACAAAATTTATATAATAATATTACTGACGCCTATTTTAGGTCTGTAGTAACTGATAATTCAGGGTGTGTTTACGTTTTGGGTAGCTTTAATAATAACCCATTTGTAATAGGAACAGATACATTAATAAATGATTCTGTTGGGTATTCTATGTTTCTGCTGAAATATGATTCTTCAGGCAATATTTTGTGGGCAAGAAATAGTATGGGCAGTTCCACTGACTATTCATTGGATATTGATTCAAGCGGTCATTTATATATAGTAGGTCAATTTTATAGTTCTGTAATTAGCTTTAATGGAACAGTATTGGTTAATGATACAACCAGAGGTCGTTCGTGTGTATATATTGTGAAATATGACACCTCAGGTAATGTTATTTGGGCAAAAACATCTAGCGCAGGGTCAGGTTATTTTTATAGTGTTACAGCCGCTGAAAATGGCAGCGTATATGTAACAGGTAATTTCAGTAGCCCCTATCTTAGATTTGGTACTACTGTGCTCACCAATGTAAATCCTTTGTTCGCCTATGGCGATTTATTCCTCCTGAAATACGATACGTCCGGTAATTTAATTTGGGCAAATAGTATTAATGGCACATATGGCGAGATGGGCAACAAAGTAATTGCAGATGGGCTGGGTTCGGTTTATTTGACAGGCTATTTTACTAGTGATACTATAAATTTCGGTGCCCACTATCTATTAAAAGACTCACTTGTTACAGCCGCCAATAGTTTGTTTTTGGCCAAATACGACAGTTCAGGATATAATTTGTGGGCCAAAGGTGTGCACGCTACCAATTGCAAGGCTACATCTGCTACATTCGATAGGTATAAGAGGCCATGTATTACCGGCAGCTTCCTGAATAATAACACCATAATCGGTGTGGATACTTTTATTAACCCGGGCTTTTTTATTGCACAATATGATACTGCCGGAAGCGTACTTTGGGTAAAGGGATTAGAAACCAGGCGAATATTCCCAAATACAATAACAACTGATAGTTATTACAATATTTGCTTTGGGGGAAGTTCAACCGATACCGTCACCATTGGCCCTGATACTTTATTAGGTACTGGTACTTACTATTATGATATTTTCCTGGGTAAGCTTACCTACCCTGCTTCATTGGGTATCTCTAATTTAATCAAACCCGAACCCATCAAAGCCTACCCAATCCCCACCAATGGTATCCTGAATATTTCACTTGGTGTAGGAAACTACATTGCCTTAAATATGTATGATGCTACTGGCAAAAAAGTTTATTCAAAAGCATTGGACGTAAAAACCAATGAATTCCAATTGAACACTGCTGGGTTTGCTAATGGGGTTTACATCATTCATGCATTAAGAAATGATGGAGTCAATTACCAGAGGGTGGTGATACAGCATTGATGATTTGTTGCTTTACAATAATCCTATGGTTCAAAATAATAATTCTCTAAAACATAATTAGCTATGAGAAAGCTATCCTTTATATTGGCTTTATTTCTTACACTAAATTCTTTTGCACAGGCACCAAATTGGGACTGGTCTAGAAATTCCAGAGGACTAAATGGCCGTAGTGGTGTAAGTGGTAGTGCTGTTGCCACAGATTTGTGGAATGATATTTATGTAGCTGGGGGTTTCGTTGATTCTATTATTATAGGTGGCGATACTCTTTTTTCTCCTTCCTCTTCGGTGCCCTTCCTATTAAAGTACAATACACTTGGTGATTTGGTTTGGTCCAAGTATGCAACCTATGGTAACAATGCCTCTGCTCAGACTGTTACAACAGATTCCTGGGGCAATATATATATAGCTGGTTTTTTTCGCAATAATCTTTTAGTAATAGGTTTCGACTCCCTTGTTAATGATTCATTTGGTTATTCAGCATTCCTCATTAAATATGATTCATCAGGTAACCTAGTATGGGCACGAAATTCGGTTGGAGACGGTGGAACTTGGTCTGTTTCAACCGATGCAGCTGGAAATATTTATGCTGTAGGTGGTTTTCAAAGTTCTACCATTAGGTTCAATGGAACAATTTTGGTCAATGATACAACAAGCCGCCAATCCTGTGTGTTTGTTGTCAAATACGATTCATCTGGTAATGTTATTTGGGCAAAAACTTCAAATGAAGGGATAGGAACTTTTTTAGGTGTATCTGCAAGAGAGCCTGGAAGCCTATATGTAACAGGTCGGTTTTTAAGCCCATATATCAGGTTTGATACAACTGTATTGATAAATGTAAATCCACTATTCCTATATGATGATTTATGCTTATTGAAATATGATACTTCAGGTAACTTTATTTGGGCCAGGAGTATCAATGGAAATTATAAAGAGCAAAATACTAATGTTATTGCAGATGGTCTGGGTTCAGTTTATTTGGCTGGCTCATTTTCTAGTGATACAATTAATTTTGGTCACCATCAAATCTTAAAAGATTCTTTGGGTATAAATATATACAACCTCTTTTTGGCCAAATATGACAATTCAGGGAATGATATTTGGGCTACAAGTGTCCCCTCTAAATACACCACTGCTACCTCTATGTACTTAAATAGTAGCAATAAGCCCTGTCTTACAGGCCAATATGCCTATGCACAAACCATTTTTGGTTTAGATACTTTTTATAATAATGGTTCATTTGTTTCTCAATTTGATACGTCAGGAAATGTAGTTTGGGCAAAAGCCATCAGTACAAGGTACCTTACTTCACAATCAATGTTGATTGATAATCATCAGGATATATTTATTTCTGGTACTATGCAAGATTCAGTAATTATTGGCCCTGATACATTACATGGTACAGCTTTATACCAAACAGATATATTTCTAAGTAAACTAAAGTGGCCAGTCTCACTAACTGTTACTAATATCATCAAGTCAGAACCCCTCAAAGCTTACCCCGTCCCCACCAATGGTATCCTCAATATTTCATTGGGAGAAGGAAGTTTTACCGCCCTCAATATGTATGATGCTACGGGCAAAAAGGTGTACTCAAAAACGCTTGACGCAAAAACCAATGAATTCCAATTAAACACCGCCGGATTTGCCGATGGTGTTTACATAATTCATACGCTAAGAAATGATGGTATAAACTATCAGAAGGTCGTGATACAACATTAATGAGTAAATTGTGCAGTATTTTCATTATTCATTGCCGAAAAGCTTAATATACTTAAACAGCCCAATAAACTTGAAGTGGCAATTCCCCCTTGGGGCTTGGGCTTTGTGCGGTAGGGAAGGGGGTTAGGGGGATGTATATTTATTGCTTAGAATTGTTTGTTGTATATTATAATTATGTCAAAGCGAATCCCTCTATTAACGTGCCTGATTTTATTTTTTGCCTTTTGCTCTTCTGCACAAGATGACTCAAATTATATAAAGCAATTCATAAAGGAGAAAGCAAATATACTGGCAGGTGATGCCATGATGGGTAGGGGCTATGTATACAATGGCAGAGGGGTAGCTGCTGATTGACTCAAGAAAAACTTTGAAGAAATGGGTCTTAGGACCATAGATAGCAATGGCGGTTATGCGCAGCAATACACTTTCCCCATCAATGCCTTCCCCGGTAAAATGAAGCTGGAAATTGATAATACCATCCTGAAGCCAGGTGCCGATTTTATAATTGATGCCTCCTCTGCGCCCTACCATGCAGCAGGGTTGAAGTTGAGGGTTGTAGATATGGGCAAAATCAATACCCCTGCCCAACTAAAACATTCCCTGAAAAAACTTAAACATAAAAAAGCCTGGCTCCTTGAAAATACCGATACCCTGTGCAAAAAATTCAAAACCCGGCCTGAGCAAATTGCCACCCTGCTCACTAAAGGTTGCTACATCATCCCCACCAAAAACAAACTAACCTGGACAGTAGAAGGTTACCAAAATCGAGCAACAGTATTTTATGTAAAACAGGATGCCCTCCCTGCAAATCCTACTAAAGAAAGCCTTGATATTGATGCTGATTTGCTCCCCGCTACCCAAAATGAAAATCTGGTCGCAACAATACCCGGTGAAGTAAAGGACACCTTTATTGCCTTTACCGGCCACTACGACCACCTGGGTATGATGGGTGGGCATTCGGCTATATTCCCCGGTGCAAGCGATAATGCAAGTGGTATGTCAATGTTGCTTTACCTGGCCTCCTACTTTACTAAGCACCCACAGCATTACAGCATATTGTTTATAGCCTTTAGTGGTGAGGAAGCCGGACTCCTGGGGTCTGAATACTATATCCACCACCAGATAGTTCCGGTAAGCAAAATAAAGTTCCTTACCAATATCGACATTGTGGGCGATGCAAGCGATGGCATCACAGTAGTTAATGCCACTGAATACAAACAGCAATTTGGCCTGATGCAGCAAATCAACGACCAAAACCACTACCTACCTATAATAAAGCAAAGGGGTAAAGCCCACAATAGCGACCACTGGCACTTCACCGAAGCCGGGGTGCCCTCATTCTTCATCTATTCCAACGGCGGCAAAGGCTATTACCACGATATCTACGACAAGCCCGCCAAACTCACCCTTAACCATGTAGCTGGTGTAGCCCAATTATTGATAGATTTTGTAAGGGAATTGAAATGAGGGGGCGGGTATTCATAACAAATTGTATCTTCTTTTATGTTTTCACTTAAGGGTGCAATCATATGTTTGTAGTCCCATTATCAATTGTATAAATCAAGGGGCTATTGGAAAATCCAAAATGTAAGATTGTCGCAAATAGATATAGCAATCCCAACCTGTTCTGGAAAAATACTTGTTCCCTTCCGCAAAAGTATATCAATATCAAAATTGGGGTAATGCAAAACGGGCGGTAAGGAAAAATCCCTCACCACCCGTTTTACTTCTTAAAAATGTAATGGCCTATTGTTCCAATACAAAATGGAACACATAAATTTCAGCACCGGAATGAATTCTGAGCATATACATTCCATTTGCCAGATTATTGCTGAGGAGTACATGTTCATTTATTTTTCCATTGGTGGCATTGATATTTGCCTTGTATACAGTTTGACCTAGCATATCGGTTACCTCAAGCATGGCTTCAGCATCATCGGCTGAATTCAGATTGCCTTTTACTATGAAGTCGCCCTTGTTTGGATTAGGTACCAATATTACTTTACCTGTTAGGGTAATCTGGTTGATGGCCTCTGTTTGTGATTTCACTATTACCGTGGTGATATTGCTGATGGTACCATTATCGCCCGATAGTGTATAGCTAATAATGGCTCTGCCAGGTGCAATACCTGTAATATTACCAGTTTCTGCATCTACCTGGGCTATTCCATTGTCGTCGCTGGTCCATACACCACCTTCATATTTATTATCGGCAAATAGCTTTGCACCTGTCAATAGGGTAACTGTTTTGAAGCTGGTATTAGGTGCGAATGGTGATGGGCCAACGGTTATCACCTTGGTGTCAATTGAAGTACAACCTGATGTGTTGGTGACACTATAAGTAATGATAACCGTACCCACTGATACGCCTGCTACCACACCTGTTCCAGCACCTACGGTAGCACGGGCAATATTGCTACTTGACCAGCCACCACCTGATGTGGCATTGCTCAGGGTTATAGTGCTGCCACTTACCGATACACTTGATGGACCAGTAATGGTGGCAACTGTTGGGATAGGCAATACACTCACAGTCATCATGGTTTTACAACCTGTACCGAGCGAATAAGTAAGTGTTGCAGCCAGGTTAGCTGCAAGCCCGGTTACAATACCCGTTGATGCACCAATAGAAGCTATAGATGCACTACTACCACCTACAGACCAGGTGCCGCCTGATGTAGCATCACTGAGTGTAATGGTTTGGTATTGGCATACACTGGCAGGGCCTGTAATTGGAGCCAATGGACTTACTGTTACGGTAAGTAGGGCAGTACATCCGCTGCCTAATGCATAGGATATAATTGTGGTTCCGGCCGAAACTCCTGTGATGGTTCCTGTAGACCCAATTGTTGCCACAGAAGTATTGCCTGAACTCCAAACACCACCTGCGGTGCTGTTGGAAGCGACTGTGGTAGTCCCCTCACATAATGGCACTGTGCTTGGGATTGATGAAGCAGATAAGCTATTTACAGTAAGAGTATAGGCTACACTGCATGAAGAACCCAGGGTATAGGTGATATTTACAGAAAGCCCTCCTGCCAATCCTGTTACAATTCCTGATGCAGAACCTACTGTTGCAATAGAAGGAGACCCGCTTGTCCATAAACCACCAGGGGCAGCATCGGTAAGGGTAATAGTCTGTCCCACACAAACCGATGTTGGTCCGCTTATGGCACCTAAGGCACCTACACTAACCACTGCTGTAGCCAGGCAACCTGATGGTAGCAGGTAAGAAATAGTAGCAGTACCACTACTTATTCCTGATACAAGCCCTGTTGTAGAGCCTATGGTTGCGACCCCGGTGGTAGAACTGGACCAAACACCACCAGATGTGCTATTACTCAAAGTAGTGGTTTGGCCAGTACAAACACTGGTAGCTCCAGTAATGGCTGCCAGCGCATTTACTGTAACAGTAGTAATGGAATTACAGCCAGAACCTAAGCTATAGGTTATCCCTACAGTAAGCCCGCCGGCATTACCCGTTACAATACCTGATGCCGAGCCTACAGAGGCTATACTTGGGTTGCTGCTGCTCCATACACCACCTGTAACAGAAGCAGTTAATGTTATAACCTGGCCTACGCAAACGCTGGTAAGGCCGCTTAGAGATGAAGCACCACCTACAGTAATTGGTGAGGTAGCATAGCAACCAGAAGGCATCATATAGGTCATAATGGCCGTGCCGCCTGAAACACCGGTAACTATACCACTTACCGAACCTATAGTAGCAATACCGGTAGCCGAACTTATCCATGAACCACCTGCAACACTATTGGTAAGGGTGGTCGTTAAACCTGTACAAATCGATGTTGCACCTGAATTGGTACCCAGTGCATTAATTGTTACTGTTGCTGTTGCACGGCAACCTGAGCTTAGGGTATATGAAATAATAACACTTGAACCGCCTGTAACACCTGAAACGATACCCGTTCCTGATCCTATAGTTGCAATACCTGTATTACCACTTGTCCATACACCACCAGGGGTAGCATCAGTAAGTGTAATTGTCTGGCTCAGACACAGGCTTGATGGCCCACTGATTGAAGTTAAAGTACTTACCGTAAATACCGTTGTTGATGCACAGCCACCGGGCATCACGTAGCTCAATATTGTAGTGCCAGCAGTTAATCCTGTTACCAAACCTGTTGAGGAACCAATGCTTGCAACAGAAGGTGCTGAACTAACCCATGTGCCACCAGCAAAGCTATTGGTGAAGGTAGTAGTCTGTCCTTGGCAGATACTTGAACTTCCTGTATTAGTTCCCAGGGTATTCACCGTTACGGTTGTAATAGCCCTACAGCCAGAACCTAATGTATAGGAAATTGAAACTCCTAAACCACCAGCTACACCAGTCAGTATACCTGTAGAAGAACCAATGGTTGCAATGCTTATATTACCGCTGGTCCAAACACCGCCACTGGCTGTATTGGTAAGGGTAATATTCTGACCCTGGCAAACTGTGGTTGGACCACCAATTACAGAGAGTGCAGATGATGTGATGAGTGAAGTGGCATAGCAGCCGCTTGGCATCATATAGGTCATTATCGCTGTTCCGCTGGTTATACCAGTTACAATACCAGTTGCAGAACCAATTGTAGCAACTGATGGGGCTGAGCTAATCCAGGCGCCGCCTGCGAAACTATTGGACAATGTAGTAGTTTGTCCTGTACAAACACTGGTTGCACCTGAATTTGTACCCAGGGTATAAACTGTTACAGTGGTTATTGCCCTGCAGCCTGAACCCAGAGTATATGAAATTGGCACTGTTAGATTTCCTGCCATACCGGTTACAATTCCACTTGATGTGCCAACTGTAGCAATACTTGTATTTCCACTGGTCCAAACACCACCGGATGCAAGGTCGGTAAGTGTAATGTTTTGGCCCTGGCATACACTGGTTGGGCCACTTATTGCAGAGATTGCCCCAATACTAATTACTGAAGTTGTCTGGCAGCCTGAAGGCATACGGTAGGTGATGATTGCAGTACCAACTGTGATGCCGGCAACCACACCTGTGGTAGAACCAACGGTAGCTACTGGTGGTGCCGAGCTAATCCACGAGCCACCCGCAATACTATTGGTGAATGTAGTAGTTTGTCCTGTACAAAGAGTAGAAACTCCAGTAGTTGTACCCAGAGAGTATACTGAAACAGTATATGATACCCTGCAACTACTACCTATTGTATAGGTAATAGGTACACTCAACCCACCAGCAAACCCATTTACTAAACCTGTTGCTACACCTACCGATGCAATACTTGGATTCCCACTAGACCATGTACCACCGGGAGTGGCATCAGTTAAGGTAATTGGTTGTCCTACGCATACTGATGTTGGTCCAGTAATGGCCGATAAGCTACTTACTGTAACTGTAGTAAAGGCAGCGCAAGCTGCACCTGTAGTATAGGAGATGATTGTGGTGCCGCCCGTTACTCCCGTTACAGTACCTGTAGAGGCACCTACAGTAGCTACACTTGTATTATTGCTTGTCCACACACCACCAGAAGTAAGGTTGCCTAATCCTGTAGTAGCTCCCGGACAAACAGATGTAGTACCTGTAATGGCCAATGGGGCACTTAATATAGAAATTACCTTGGTAGCCACTCCACAAGGGATATTATAAGATAGAATAGAAGTACCCACTCCGGTTCCTGTAACTACACCTGAAGTGGAATTTACTGAAGCATTGGTATTGCTGGTACTCCAGGTTCCACCACCTGCACCTATGGTATAAGCTGATGTGCTACCGTTACAAACTGTGGCTGAACCTACAATTATATTGTTGGCTATACTCACCTTACGGATACTTTGGTTGCACAAAAGGAGTAAATTACCCGATGGGTCGGTGGTAATAGTACTCAGGCTATTAATATTAGCAGCAGTAGCTTGTCCACCATCGCCCGACATACCATATACACCTGTACCAGCCACAGTAGATATGATACCTGAAGGATTAATGCTCCTTACACGGTTATTGGCAAAGTCTGCAATAAGGATATTTCCTACAGCATCCACATAAGCAGCATTAGGTAGGTTGAGCTGGGCTGCGGTTGCCGCTATGCCATCACCGTTATAACTACCTGTACCTGTACCGGCAATAGTTGAGATAATGCCGCTAGTATTGATTTTACGTACACGGTTATTGGTATAGTCGGGCAGGTAAATATTGCCTGATGCATCTACCCCAATGTGTGCAGGGAAAGCAAATCCAGCCGCAGTTGCCGCACCACCATCACCACTGAAGGTAGTAGAACCATTGCCACCAACAGTACTTATAATGCCGGCAGAATTTATTTTACGTATTCGGTTATTGCTGGCGTCGGCAATTAAAATATTGCCAATGCCATCTATTTTAAGGTCGGTAGGGAAATGCAGCTGGGCTGCGGTAGCCTGTCCGCCATCACCTGAGAAGCCTGCGCTGGATGAACCAGCTATTGTGCTGATAATGCCTGAAGTGTTGATTTTTCTAATCCTGCTATTACCTGCATCTGCTATATATATATTACCACTAGCATCTAAGAAAATACCAGTTGGCTGGTTCAGTTGGGCTGCACTTGCTGCACCACCATCACCAGCAAATCCTGCTGTACCATTACCTGAAATAGTAGTGATAACACCTGAGGCGTTAATCTTACGAACCACATGGTTATTGGCATCACCAATATAAGCATTGCCAGCATTGTCATAAGCTATGCCGCCAGCACCATTTAATAGTGCAGCAGTTGCCGCACCACCATCACCACTATAACCTGCCGTATGTGCCGCATCGGCAATGGTAGTAATGATACCTGCCGTAGCTACAAAGGCCGAACTTACATTAATAGTTGTTGTTTTTGCACAACCGCCAGCTAAAGAATAACTAATAGTAACAGTACCTGCGCCAATGCCAGTAACTATACCCGAAGTACCTACAGTTGCAACAGCAGTATTGCTACTGCTCCAGGTGCCACCATTAGTTATATCTGACAGAGTTATTGTAGAACCTGAACATACTGAAGAACTACCCGTAATACTTGCTGGGGTAGGGTTGACAGTAACAACAGCGGTAACCGACATGCCAGAGCCAATACTATAGGAGATTATGGCAGTACCTGCGGCCATGCCATTTACCACCCCTGTATTTGATCCTACAGTAGCAACGGCTGTATTTGTGCTTGACCAGGTACCTCCTGCGCTAGCGTCAGAAAGAGTAGTAGAAGACCCTAGACAAACACTTAATATACCAGTGATTGGCGCCATTGAATTAACAGTGATGGTTTTGATAGCACTTGCAGTACCACAGCTATTGGTTACCGTATAGCTTATAGTAGCTGTTCCTCCTGTTACACCACTTACAATACCTGTAGTGCCTACTGTAGCCACACTGGTATTGCTGCTTGTCCATACCCCACCAGAAGTAGCATCAGTGAGTGTTATTGAAGATCCAATTGATACTGATGATGACCCGGTAATACTTCCTGCACTAGGTAGTGGGTTTATGGTGACAGTATAATTAGCCACTGTTGAGCCACAACCATTAGTGACTGTGTATTTAATAGTATCAATACCTGTAGTAACACCTGTTACCACCCCACCTGAAACAGAAGCATTAGCGTTGTTGGCACTCCACACACCTCCACTTACACCGTCAGTTAAAGTAGTTGTACCACCTACACAAACAGTAGGTGTACCGCTTATTGTACCAGCTGAGGGTGGTGGGTTAACGGAAATTACATAAGTGGCTGAAGTACCACATGGGGTAGTATAACTTATAGTAGTAGTACCGGCACCTACGCCCGTTACCACCCCTGTTGCTGAAGCTATTGTAGCTACAGAAGTATTAGAAGAAGACCAGGTTCCACCAGGTGTTGCATCAGATAATGTGGTAGTAGCTGACTGGCACACGGTTGTACTACCTGTAATGGAAGCAGGTGCACCAATAATAGAAATGGTCTTAGTAATAGTACCACAAGGTATAGAATAGGATATAATAGCAGTGCCTGCGCTTACACCTGTTACAATACCGGTAGAACCAATAGTCGCATTTGCACTGCTACTGCTCCATGTGCCACCTGTGGCAGCTGTGGTATAAGTAGAAGTGCTACCTGTGCAAACAGTTGCAGTGCCGCTGATGATTGCAGATGCGGTGCTTATTTTTCTTACCCTGTTACCATCCAGGATAATGATATTGCCAGATGGGTCGGTAAATACATTATACGGTGAAACTGATGCTGCGGTTGCAGGGTTGCCGTCTCCAAGGCTACCACCACCGGCAATAGTTGAAATGATGCCTGATGAATTTACACTCCTCACAGATCCAGGGATAAATTCGCAAACAACAATATTGCCTGATGGGTCAGTTGTTACGCCATATGCATAAGACAATTGGGCATTTGTAGCTGGTATACCATCACTTAAACTTCCCGAGGTAGTGCCCGCTACTGTAGAGATAATACCGGAGGTATTTATTTTCCGTACCATATCACTATGCTGGTCTACAATGTAGAGGTTACCTGCGGGGTCAAATGTAATATGGCGAGGAAAACCAAATGTTGCTGCTGTTGCTGGTCCACCATCTCCAGTCGGTCCAAAAGTGCCATTACCGGCAATTGTGGTCAGGATACCAGATGGATTAACTTTTCTGATACGGCTGTTAGCATAATCGGCAATATAAAGATTACCAGAAGCATCTACCCTAACATCGAATGGGGTGGCCAGTGCACAACTGGTTGCAGCAATTCCATCGCCACCATAACCCGAGCTACCATTGCCTGCAACGGTAGATATGATGCCAGAACTACTTATTTTCCTGATGCGGGAATTATATGAATCTGCAAAATAAACATTGCCTGAACCATCAACTGCTATTCCCTCAGGATTATAAATGTTGGCCGAAGTAGCAGCGCCACCATCACCGGAATATCCACTTGTGCCTGTACCACCAATAGTGCTTATAATGCCCGATGAATTGATTTTCCTGATAACACTGTTATTCCTATCACTGATATAGGTATTCCCTGAAGCATCGTATGCAATACCGGAAATCGTATTGAAGCGTGCTGCACTTGCGGGTCCTCCATCACCACTATAGCCACTTGTGGTTGACCCGATAATGGTGGTAATAATACCAGGAACAGTTAGTGATGCATTTACTGTCACTACAGCCGTTACCGAACTACCTGAAAGTGTATAGCTGATTATTGTAGTACCAGCACTAATACCTGTAACTACCCCAGTACCTGAAGCAATGGTAGCCACAGACGTATTGGACGAAGTCCATGAACCACCGGAAGTAGCATCTGATAGGGTAACTGTAGAACCTGCACAGACAGCGAATGAACCTGTGATTGCTGCTAGTGAATTTACAGTAACAGTTTTGGTAGCACTTGCAGTACCACAGCTATTGGTAACAGAATAGCTAATTATTGCTGTACCTGCTGCCACACCATGTACTATACCTGTAGTACCTACAGTGGCCACACTGGTATTACTGCTCGACCATACACCGCCTGATGTCGCATCGGTGAGAGTTATAGACGATCCAAATGAAATACTTGATGCACCGGTAATAGTACCGGCGTTTGGTAAGGGATTAATGGTAATTGTATAATTTGCTACAGATGAACCACAACCATTGGTAACAGTATATTTAATAGTATCAATTCCAGGAGTAACACCAGTTACCACACCACCTGTCACCGTAGCATTAGCATTCGTAGCACTCCATGCCCCACCTGAAATACCATCAGTTAAGGTAGTAATTGCACCTATACATATAGTTGGATTCCCTGAAATGGTACCCGCTGATGGGGTTGAATTGATGGAAATTACATAGGTCGCAGATATTGCTCCACAAGGGTTAGTAACTGTATAGCTGATAATAGCAGTTCCTGTAGTAATACCAGTAACCACGCCACCCGATACGGTTGCATTTGCACTACTACTAGTCCATGTGCCGCCGCTTCCTCCCCCTGTAAGGGCTAATGTTATACTTGAACCCGTACATACCGATGTGGCTCCGGAAATACTGCCTGCCACTGGTTGTGGATTTACAATTATATTTTTGGTAGCTATTGCCGAACCACAACCACCTGTAAGTGTATAGGTGATAGTGGCGGTGCCAGCTAATATACCTGTGACATCACCACTACTTACCGTGGCCACCGACGTATTACTCGAAGTCCATGATGGGGTGCCACCAGTTGCTGTATCGGTTAATGTAATGGTATTGGCTTCGCAAACACTGTCTAAACCAGTAATAGTACCAGCGGAAATTGATGAAGGGGTAACACTAACCATAAAGGTAGAGGTACGTGTTCCGCATACTGCACCTACTGTATAACTAATGATTGCAGTGCCACTGGAAACACCTGTCACTATTCCGCCTGTTACAGTAGCAATTGAACTATTTGATGTTGTCCATGTACCACCAGTAATAGTATCGGTAAGCGTATCGGTGGTGCCAATACATAATGTTGCACTACCTGTAATGTTACCCGACCCATTGCCTATTACAACTGTAATAGGGTAGGATGTATAACAGCCATTATTGACAATAGAGAAATCGCCATGGTAAGTACCAGTGCCCGCAGTATCTGGTACTGCAATACTAACAGGTGATGATGGGAGAGAAAGGCTAGTAGTAATTTTTCTTACTACGTGATTATATTGGTCTGCAAAATAAATATTGCCATTATTATCCAGTGCTATTCCGTATGGAGCGAACATTTCAGCCATGTCAGCTGGGCCATTATCACCAAGGTAACCACCCATTGTACCATATAAATCGTAATTACCTGCAATGGTTGAGACTGTGCCATCTGAATTGATTTTCCTTATCAATTGATTAGCCCAGTCAGCATAAACAATATTGCCGGAATTATCAATCTTGACACCTGCCGGTGAATATAAAGAACCGGATGTTGCAGGCATGCCATCAGCAGTATAGCTACCATGATAAGGGCCATTGCCTGCAATGGTGCTAATAATTCCTGAGGTGTTAACTTTTCTTATAACAGCATTGTAAGATTCACTGATGTAAACATTTCCGCTTGCATCAACAGCCACGAAGGTAGGTCCTGACAGTCCTGCTGCTGTTGCCGGCCCGCCATCACCACTATAGGTATACCCAATGGCAGGGTCTCCTGCCACAGTGGTCATGATACCATTGGTATCTACTTTGGCTACTATATGATTATTTGGGTCTGCAATATATATATTGCCTATTGCATCAATGGCAATACCAGAACCTGTTATAGCGCCATTGGTTGCTGGTCCTCCAGCTCCACGGTAACCTACATCATGACTGCCTGCTACGGTAGTAATAATACCTGAAACGCTCACCTTGCGGATGACATAATTGTCTGCATCAGCAAAGTATAGATTTCCTTTCTGGTCAAAGGCAAGGCTTGAGGGGTTTTTAAGCCCAGCATTAATTGCGGGTCCGCCATCACCATAAAAAGTATTTATACGGGCATGGTCACCTGCAAAAGTGGTAATTATACCTGATGTTGCAACTTTCCGTATTACCCCGTTGCTTGCATCTGCTATGTATAAATTCCCATCTCTGTCAATTGCAACATCATCAGGGTAATTTAGCTGGGCGTTAGTAGCATTTCCGCCATCGCCTGTGTATCCGGCACCTGCTGAGTAATTACCGGCTATAGTTGATATCGTGCCGGGTGTATTTGTAAAACCTCTGCTTTTGGCTGTATCATTCCAGGTAATCCTATATTGGCTTCCTG
>CANGSR010000044.1 GCA_947456055.1 Chitinophagaceae bacterium | reverse complement strand
TTGGCTATGCTTACGGCCCTCATGACTAGTGCCATTGTTCCATGGGGACCTGACTTTACATTGGCGAGTGGTCATATAGTAACACTACAGGTCGCTGATATTAACATTGGAATGTTATTTGTTTTTGGTGTAGTAAGTCTTGGTGTTTATGGTGTCATGCTTGGTGGTTGGGCTTCAAACAATAAATTCTCTTTGCTAAGTAGCATCAGGGCTGCTTCTCAGGCTATTTCTTATGAGTTGGCTTTAGGTCTTAGCCTAATTGCATTATTGATGATGACGGGTTCATTAAGCCTCCGTCAGATTGTAGACCAGCAACATGGTTTTTGGCACAATGGTTATTTCTCCTGGAATTTCTTTAAACAACCACTTGGCTTTATCATTTTCTTCGTGTGTGCCTGTGCAGAATTAAACAGAGCCCCGTTCGACCTTCCTGAGTGCGATAGTGAATTGAACATGGGTTACCACCAGGAGTACTCTTCTATGAAACTGGGGCTTTACCTTTTCTCTGAGTACATCAACATGTTTATCAGTTCCATCATTATGGTTACCTTATACTTTGGGGGATACAACTTCCCATTTATGGATAAGGTTGCTGAAATGATCCATAACCCAATTATCTTCTCCTTTATTTGTATCGGTGCATTAGTTGGAAAGGCGATATGTATGATTCTGTTCTTTATGTTTATCAGATGGACCTTACCCCGTTTCAGGTACGACCAATTGATGAAACTAGGATGGAAATCATTAATACCTCTTGCTTTGGCTAATATGCTAATAACTGGGGCTGTAATATTGTGGTTTTTTAATAAATAATAAGCCTGTTTAAATCGATAGGTCATTTTGAATACAATTATTGAGGTGATTGAATAAGTAAAAAATGCAAAAACTAACTAACAGAGCCGCACAGATAGACCGTAGCCCGATGACATTGGGCGAAAAGATTTATCTTCCAGCTCTTGCAAAGGGCCTTAGCATCACGCTCGGACACATATTTAAGAAAACGGCTACAACCCGTTACCCTGAACAGAAAAGGCCTTTCAGCCCTGTATTCAGAGGTTTACATATTTTGAACAGGGACGAACAGGGTGCAGAGCGCTGTACTGCTTGTGGCTTATGTGCCTTGGCCTGCCCTGCAGAAGCAATTACCATGGAAGCCGCTGAACGCAAACCAGGTGAAGAAAAGCTTTACAGGGAAGAAAAATATGCCGCACGCTACGAAATCAATATGCTTCGTTGCATTTTCTGTGGTTTTTGTGAGGAAGCCTGCCCTAAGGATGCAATTTACCTTTCTGAATCAGTAATGCCTGCCAACTATACAAGACAGAGTTTTATTTATAAAAAGGATGATCTGTTAATTCCTCACGGTCAAACAAAGGAGGGTAAATAATATGAATTACAATATTCACGATATATTGTTTTGGGGATTGTCAGCAATGGCTGTAGGTTGCGCCTTAGGAGTAATACTTAGCCGTAACCCTGTTAACAGTGTAATGTTTCTGATACTTACCTTTTTTGCTATTTCTGGTCACTATTTATTAATGAATGCCCAGTTTTTGGCTGTAGTTAATATTATCGTTTACGCAGGTGCTATCATGGTGCTTTTCCTGTTTGTGATTATGATGATGAACCTAAATGCAGATGTAGAACCCCAAAAGGGACAACTAGTCCAGCTTGCGGGGGTCATATCCGGTGGGGTATTGTTTTTGGTGATATTAGCAGCAATTAAGTCAGCCAGCCCTATAGAAGTTGATAAGTCGGCTTCGCAAATTGGTTTAATTGATAATCTGGGTAAGGTATTGTTTACCAAGTTTGTATTGCCGTTCGAAATTAGTAGTGTTTTGTTTTTAAGTGCTATGATAGGTGCTATAGTTATTGGTAAAAAAGAAGACACCCATATTATTAATAAATAAGTCCTTTGCAGGGTTTATAAATGTTCAAATTATTAAATTATGCCGGTTAATTCCACACATTATTTGTTTTTAAGCCTGCTCCTTTTTTCCATTGGGATAATGGGGGTATTAATACGCCGCAATGCGGTAATTATTTTCATGTGCATAGAATTGATGCTGAATGCTGTAAATCTCCTTATGGTTGCATAT
This sequence comes from Chitinophagaceae bacterium, assembly GCA_947456055.1. GTDB lineage: Bacteria > Bacteroidota > Bacteroidia > Chitinophagales > Chitinophagaceae > Nemorincola. The sequence continues at coordinate 17,717 of CANGSR010000044.1, read as the reverse complement.
TCAAGAATGTTTGGTGATGCGGATGCTCAAATTTTTGTATTCTTTATAATGGTGGTTGCAGCAGCCGAGGTGGCTGTTGGGTTGGCCATAATAGTAATGATGTACCGTAAGGTGCATTCAGTTGACATTAATATTTTGAATAGGTTAAAACATTAATATATTACAATGGGAAATTTTTCTCACCTGGTTTATCTGATTCCGCTTTTTCCATTAATAGGCTTTTTGATTAATGGCCTGCTATGGAATAAAATGCCAAAGACTTTAGGCGGAATGGTAGGTAGTGTTGCAATACTTGCTTCATTCGTGGTTTCTTTAGGCATATTCTTTGAAGTAAAGGATCCTGCATTTCATGGGCCTGTAATTGTAAACCTGTTTGATTTTATCAATTCGGGCAAGCTAGTTATTCCATTTTCATTTCAGGTTGATGCATTATCTTCTTTATTCCTGCTGATAATTACTGGGGTTGGTTTTTTGATACATGTTTATTCTACCTCCTACATGGGGCATGATGATGGAATGGTTAAATATTTCGCCTACCTTAATCTGTTCGTGTTCTCAATGCTTTTGCTGGTTCTTGGAGCCAATTATTTGGTAATGTTTATTGGTTGGGAAGGTGTAGGTCTTTGTTCTTATCTATTGATAGGTTTTTGGTTTAAGAAAAAGGAATATACAGATGCTGCTAAGAAGGCATTTGTAATGAACCGTATTGGTGACCTTGGTTTCCTTGTGGGAATGTTATTGATTCTGGTAAATTTTGGTACACTTTCCTATCAGGAGTTTTTTGGACAATTACATAGTGGACAGGCTGTAGTTGCTAACTCTACTTACAATTGGATTGCTCTTTGTCTTTTTATTGGTGCTACTGGTAAAAGTGCACAAATACCTTTATATACGTGGTTGCCCGATGCGATGGCTGGTCCTACCCCGGTTTCTGCTTTGATACATGCTGCGACCATGGTTACTGCAGGTATCTATATGATAGCTCGTAGTGGTGCATTATATAGCCTTGCTCCTATGATTTTACAGGTTGTTGCTATTATTGGTTTAGCAACTGCAATTTTTGCCGCTACAATAGCTATCAAGCAATATGATATTAAAAAGGTATTAGCCTACTCTACAGTTAGCCAACTTGGTTTTATGTTCCTTGCTTTGGGTGTAGGTTCTTATACTACTGCTGTTTTCCATGTAATGACGCACGCTTTCTTCAAGGCACTTTTATTCCTTGGTTCTGGTAGTGTCATTCATGCTATGGGCGGTGAGCAGGACATCCGTAAAATGGGTGGACTAGGCAAGCACATGGGTATCACTCAGGCAACCTTCCTTATTGGTTGTTTGGCCATATCGGGTATTCCTGGTTTATCAGGATTCTTCTCTAAGGATGCCATTTTATCTGAAGCATTTGCTTACAACCCCATGTTCTATATTTTGGGTATTGGGGCTGCGATGATGACTGCTTTCTATATGTTCAGGTTATACTTCCTTACTTTTCGTGGTAGTTTCCGTGGCACAGAAGAACAACACCATCATTTACATGAAAGCCCTGCTGCAATCACTATACCATTGATTGTATTAGCTATATTATCAATAGTAGGGGGTTATGTAGGTCTTCCTGAAGTAATGAGCGAGCATAATGCTATCAATTCATTCCTTAGCCCAGTAGTTAGGAATTTTGGTGAGCATCATTTAGCTGCTGGTACCGAATGGGCATTAATGGGTGTATCCGTAATTGCATCTGTTATTATGATTGGTCTTGCATTTTCAATAAATAAGAAACCCAAGTTTGAACCTAATAAAGGATTGGCACTTGCCCTTGAAAACAAATGGTATGTTGATGAACTATATGCAGCAATAGTTACTAAACCACTACAACTATTTTCAGAATTCCTGGATAAGTATGCTGAAAGGCGTGGTATTGATGGCTTGGTAAATGGCGTAGGTAAATCAGTGCGATGGGGCGGTGACCGCCTAAGGTTATTGCAGAGTGGTCAGGTAGGGTTTTATATATTCATTATGGTTTTAGGTATGGTACTTATTTTCTCTCTTAGTTTTTTCTGGGTTAGGTAAGTAGCATATAGATTATCTGATGTTTGAGCTTTTAGGGTACCAAAACAGATACCAATAGTATAGAAGATTTTTGACAATATGAATTAATAATAAAAAAGGGATGGCTTTTTGGTTTTCACTTTTCACTTTTGATTTGGCATAATATGATTTTAATATTTCTTATACTCATTCCGTTAATTACCGGCATATTATCATTCGCTGTAAAAGGCGAAGGTGCTAAGATGCTTGCATTAATAAGTTCTATGATTACCATGGTAGTATCTGCCCTGGTAAGTGGAACTAATTTCAAGGAAACAATTTCTTATTCCCATTCCTGGATTCCTACCTTAGGAACCCAATTTAGCCTTTCTGCTGATGGCATGAGTAGCATGCTTTGTTTGCTTACTGGCATTGTTGTTTTGGTGGTGATGATTGCCCAGGTAAATAAGGATGTTGAAAAACCAGGTGCATTTTATGGTTTCCTACTATTATCGCAAGCTGGTTTGATGGGCGTTTTCTTGGCTTCTGATGCATTATTATTCTATGTTTTCTGGGAATTAGCTTTGATACCTGTTTACTTCTTATGTTCTATGTGGGGTGGAGAAAAGAGGATTCCAGTTACTTTTAAATTTTTCATTTATACTTTCTTGGGTAGCTTGATGATGTTATCCGGATTAATCTATTTATCCCTTCAAACTCCTGGATTGACCAGTTATTCATGGGCTGACATTGTAAGGGCTGGTAATTCATTACCTCCCCAAACACAGATGTGGCTTTTCTGGCTCATATTTATTGCCTTTGCTATTAAAATGCCCATCTTTCCATTCCATACATGGCAACCGGATACCTACGAAACCTCGCCAACCCCGGTTACTATTATTCTAAGTGCGCTGATGGTGAAAATGGGTCTATATGCTGTGCTTAGGTGGTTATTACCCGTATTGCCTGCCGGTGTAGCCTATTGGTCTGATACCGTGGTGATATTATCAGTTATAGGTATTGTTTATGCTTCCTGCATTGCAATGGTGCAAACTGATATTAAGCGTCTTATCGCTTATTCATCTATTGCGCATATGGGTTTGATGAGTGCAGTAGCATTTACACATAGCACAGTTGGTATGCATGGTATTATGGTGCAAATGTTCAATCATGGTATCAATATCACAGGTATGTGGCTTATTGTTAGTATGATTGAAAATCGCTGGGGTACACGTGATATGACTAAGCTGGGTGGTATGGCAACAATTGCTCCTAAGATGGCTATAGCTCTGGTGATTATTTCATTAGCAAGTATTGCGCTACCGCTTACCAATGGTTTCGTTGGCGAGTTTATGTTGTTTAATGGTTTGTTCCGTGCTGATAGTGCTGCACACATTTCACTGATGGTGATAGCTGGTTTGGGTATTATCCTTGGTGCTGTTTATACCCTAAATATGATTCAGAAAACAGCCTATGGAGAAGTATCGAAAATGATTATCGCAAAGGACCTAAGCATTAACGAATACCTGGGTTTGGCAATAATTATAAGTATTATCATTTTCCTTGGTTTTTATCCTAAGCCATTGCTCGACCTTACTGCAGCAATAGCAGGTTTGATTGTAAAGTAATTTTCGGAAGCCGTTTGTACACGGGTTCTGTATAATGAGAGGTAGTAAAGTGCATCTAAGGTATTGATGAAGAATAGGGAGGTTTAAATAATATAATTATTAACAAAACCCTGAGTCGGAATATTGATTTAGGGTAAAAAGCCCCGTAAGGGGTTTAAGGTTAGTATATGAGAGCAATAATTGCTACAACAATTTTCGGTATTATCATGATGTTTTCCGGTATTCTGGTAAACAATAAAAAAAGCATTGGCGCAATTGCTGTCCTGCTTTTCACCATTTTGCTAGGTGTAAACATCTGGGATATGTGTGCAGCTCCTGCCAATGCACCCCAGCTATTCCTTTCAGAGGCAAGCCCATTGTTGCGCATTGACCCTTATTCCCTATGGTTTAATACTTTGATGACTGGTTGCTCCCTCCTTTATTTATTACTAATGAATAAGGAGATTCAAAAGGTTGGTGCCCATGTTGCTGAATATTTTGGTCTTATTTTCTTTATAATGTGTGGTTTGTATATCCTTTCCACATATAATAACCTCCTGATGTTGTTTATAGGTATCGAAATATTGTCTATACCCCAGTACATCTTAGCAGGTAGTGACAAACGCAATCTGAAAAGTAGCGAAGCTGCCCTTAAATATTTCCTGATGGGCTCATTTTCTACAGGTATCTTGTTGATGGGTATTGCACTTCTTTATGGTGGTTCAGGTATGGCTACAGGCCATGGCTCTTTCTACATAATGGATTACGTAAGTATCTTACATACTGATGCATTAAATCCTGTAGCTCTTGCTGGTATTTTGTTTATCATGATTGCCTTGGGCTTTAAGGTTTCTGCCGCCCCTATGCATATGTGGACTCCTGATGTTTATGATGGTGCCCCAACTCCATTTACAGCTATTATGGCAACAGTGGTTAAAGCAGCCGCCTTCTTTGCCTTCCTTCGTCTATTCCAGGTTGCATTCAATAGTTTAAGTGCTCATTGGACATTGGTACTTGCTGTTATTACTGCTGCTACCTTATTGGTAGGTAATGTTACCGCTGTCTTCCAGCAAAGCGTGAAGCGTATGTTGGCATATTCTTCTATTGCACAGGCTGGCTTTATGTTGTTTGCTGTATTGGCTGTTAATGCTACTGCATGGCAAGGTATTATCATTTACGCAGTAGCTTATAGTGTTGCAACAATTGGTTTATTCTCGGTACTTGTTAAGTTGAAAGATTATACCTATGATGGTTTTAATGGCTTAGCTAAGACAAATCCACTACTAGCTTTCACAGCTACCATATTCTTATTCTCTTTAGCAGGAATCCCGCTTACAGGTGGCTTTATGGCTAAGTACTATGTGCTATTGGCCGTGGTTCAACAAGGACAATTAATGTGGTTGGTGATTTTTGCCCTATTAATGGCCGCCATAAGCGTTTATTATTATTTCAGGGTAATCATTGCCATGTACTTTAAACCAGGCAATGCCGAACTGATATCTCCTGTTACAGATACCGACAAGATTTTGTTGATTGTTACCTGTGTTATTGTTCTTTTGATAGGTATTGTTCCACAATTGTTCCTTACTGTATTTAAGGTTTAGGACGGCCTTACCTAAATTGATTTGTTCTTATATTTGCATAAATCTTACCCGATGGAATTGGCAAATCTGGATTTGAATCAATCATATACCTACGCAGATTATCTTCAATGGGATTTCCCTGAAAGAGTAGAGCTCATTAACGGAAAACTGTATGAAATGATGGCTGGGCCTAGTAGCCGTCATCAATCTTTATGTGTTAAGTTGATAGTATCCCTAAGTAATAGCCAAAAAGGTAAAGGATGCAAAGTTTTCACTGCCCCATTTGATGTTCGCTTACCTGGGAAATCTAAAGATGATAAAGATATCATCACCGTAGTTCAGCCCGATATTTGCGTAATCTGTGATAAGTCTAAAATAGATGCAAGAGGATGCCTGGGCGCACCGGATATAGTTGTGGAGATATTATCTCCCAGTAATAATTCCATTGAGTTAAGTACTAAGTTTGACCTTTACGAAAAATCAGGTGTTAAAGAGTATTGGTTAATTTTCCCTCAGCACAATACCTTTATAGCCAATATACTTGTAGATGGTAAGTATATCACATCAAGACCTATGGCTTCAGATAAAATCTTTACATCCACCGTTCTCCCTGATTTTTCGCTCGACCTAAAGGAACTATTTGAATCTGATTAGCAGACATTTCCTCCTGAAGTATATTTATCAGGTCTTTCATTTATTGCAATAGATATTATGCTATAAATATTTTGTTTTAAGCTATTTATTCATCTTACATTTTGCATGTGTAAATAAGATAGTAATCATTAGCTACCGGGTATTGTTCATAATGAACAAAATAGATACTGTCCTTATCTGCAAAATATATTAGTGATTCGTATTTAGGTTGTCGGTATCCACTGTTATAATAGTAATCCTTCCCAAAATAGTACCTATTCGAATTACTTCCTTCGTAATCCAACGAATAAGTTCCAATCGCAATTGTATGTGGGTTTACCATCTGTATGCCAAATGTTATATTAGGATAATGAGTTACCACAGTATCTTTGTCATGTTGTTTATAAATGGTATAATAATGCCAATTAAATGGTGTTGTGGTTAATTTGGCCAGTATTATTGAATCAAAACCTAAAGAAATGCTTTTTACGACTTTAGGACTATCTGAATTGATTATCAACGATATGTTATGGTTTCCCCATTTACTAAATATGTGTGTAGGGTTTGCCTTATTAGATGTAGTTCCATCCCCGAAATCCCACAAAAATGAGTTCCATAATGAGTTCCCTTTATTGCTTTCGAAGTTTATTGGTTTATTTATATAAGAACTCCCGGATATGGTAAAGTCCATAGTCGCAGGACTGTTAATCTGAGAGCTTTTCTTACAACCCACCCCCCAAAAAAATAATACTGCGATTAGTGTAAAAGCAAATGTAAACTTGAACTGCTTTTTCATATAGGTTTTTCATTTATTGCCACAAATATTATGCCATAATTATATTTCTTGAGACTTGTTTACTAAGGCAGATGTATTATTTATTCAAATATAATGCAGGTCATTGAAACAAACCATTTATATTGCTATTTTTGAACCAAACAGAAATTTTTCATAAAACAATACTTTATAATGGAATTACTTGATGGAGTGCTCGTTTCTGCCCATATAAAGGAGCAGATAAAACAGGAAGTAATAGATTGGCAGGCCAATGGTGGTAAGAAACCACACCTTGCCGCTATTTTAGTTGGTAATAACCCTGCCAGTGAGGCCTATGTAGGCTCAAAGGTGAAACACTGCGAAGAATTAGGCTTTGATTCTACCTTGCTGCGTTTCGAAAAAGACATTACCGAGGAATACCTCATCAGCGAAGTGGAAAGGCTGAATAATGATGATAATATTGATGGTATTTTGGTTCAATTGCCATTACCTAACCATATTTCAGGCGATTCGGTGATAAAAAGCATCAACCCTGCAAAAGACGTAGATGGTTTCCATCCTATTTCTCTGGGTAATATGCTTTTGGGACTGCCAACATTCTTACCAGCTACCCCTTATGGCATCATGCTTATGCTCGATTATTACAAGATTAATACTTCAGGTATGCATTGTGTGATCATTGGCCGTAGCAATATTGTGGGTACACCAATGACCATATTAATGAGCCGCAACGCCAACCCCGGCAACGCAACCGTTACTATGTGTCATTCTAAGACTAAAAACCTTGCTGAAATAACCAAAACTGCCGATATCATTATTGCAGCTATTGGCCGACCAAAATATGTAACTGCTGATATGGTGAAACCCGGTGCTATTATTATTGACGTAGGTATCAACCGTATTGACGACCCAACCAAGAAAAGTGGTAGCCGCCTGGTAGGTGATGTTGATTTCGACAATGTAGCCCCATTATGTAGCTATATCACTCCTGTACCAAAAGGTGTGGGTCTGATGACCATATGTGGATTGATGAAAAATACGCTACTTGCAGCTAAACAAGCTAAGGCTCAAACTGTCTAAGCTAGGTTCCTAAACATTCTTTTCTCATTGCCGGGGCGAAATCTTAATTTTGCCCCGGCAATTCTATTTTCATAATTAATACAAGTACTGTCTTTGGCTAATTTGACTTCTACCAATACCTACCCTGTAATGGAGCATTTTTACACCCTACAGGGAGAAGGGCTACATACAGGCAAGGCTGCTTATTTCATTCGTCTGGGTGGATGCGATGTGGGTTGTGTCTGGTGCGATGTAAAAGATAGCTGGGATGCTTCAATGCATCCGCAAATGACGACTGATGAAATAGTCAAAATTGCTTCAGCCGAAAACGGAAGGATAGCAGTGGTTACAGGTGGCGAACCTGCTATGTATGACCTAAGCCCACTAAGTAATGCCCTGCACAAGGCTGGTTTTAAAGTGCATATTGAAACTTCAGGGGCATATCCTATCAATGGTGATATAGATTGGATTACCCTTAGCCCTAAAAAGTTTAAAGGACCAGTAGATGAAAGTCTTGAAATAGCTAATGAACTAAAAGTGGTGGTGTTTAATAAATCGGACCTGAAATGGGCTGAAGAGCATGCCCTAAAGGTTAACAGTAATTGCCTCCTATACCTACAACCCGAATGGAGCAAACGTGAAATTAATACTCCATTAATTATTGATTTCATTAAGGAACATCCTCAATGGCAATTATCTTTGCAAACACACAAATACATTAACATCCCATAATTTATGACCTGGATACAAGTAATAATATTAGGTATAGTAGAAGGCCTTTCTGAATTTTTGCCCATCAGTTCTACCGGTCATATGATTATTGCCAGTTCTATTATGGGAATCAATGACCAAGCCTTTACCAAGTTATTTGAAGTGGTGATACAGTTTGGTGCCATTTTATCGGTAGTAGTACTGTATTGGCGCAAATTCCTCGATTTTGCACGTTGGGAGTTTTATCTAAAGTTAGTGGCTGCATTTATTCCAGCTGCAATTTGTGGCGCACTCTTTTCAAAAAAGATTGATGCCTTATTGGAAAGCAGCCTCACTGTTGCCATTAGTTTCATAGTAGGTGGTGTGGTGCTGCTTTTTATTGATAAGATTTTTAAACAGGGTACAATAGATAGCGACAAAGAAGTAGGCTATCCCAAAGCCTTTATCATAGGCTGTTTCCAGGTTTTGGCAATGGTGCCAGGTGTTTCACGCAGTGCTTCTACTATAGTAGGTGGTTTATCACAAAAACTTACCCGCAAGTTAGCAGCAGAGTTTTCTTTCTTCCTTGCCGTACCTACTATGGCTGCTGCTACAGCTAAGAAATTGTGGGATTTTCACAAACAAGGCTTCACTTTCGAACATGGCCAGATGAGTATGCTTATAGTTGGTAATGTCATAGCCTTCATTGTGGCATTTATTGCCATCAAGTCATTCATTACCTATGTGCAGAAGCACTCTTTCAGGGCATTTGGTATATACCGCATTTTTGCTGGGGTAGCTGTATTTTATTTGGTTTCCTTAGGCATTATTAAGAAAGAAGGCGAAAAAGCCCCCGAAAAACCTAAAATGGAAATTGCTGCACCTAATGCTCCGGCGCAGAATTAGGTATTAATAAAGTCTCACAGCATTTATTAGGCTCAAAAAACCTATTTAATACCCTACATACATTACTATCCCAATATTGACACTTTTGATAATTCACATGCCCCAATTGCCTTACCTTTGCCATGAGTTTTAGACAAATGGACGCAAATAGCAGCAGGGAAAAATGGAGGGTTTGGACACCACTCTTTTTTTCTTTGGTATTGATAGGGGGCATGATTCTGGGGTTTAATCTGCGCGACACTTTGCGTAACAAGCGTGATATAGGAACAATCGTAGAACGCAACGACCGGCTGGAAGAAATCATAGACCTTGTTAATGAAAAATATGTCGACACTGTAAATAGTAATCACCTCTACAAGGATGCCGTTTCTGGTATTCTAAAATCGCTAGACCCACATACCGTATACATACCCGCCGAAGACCTGCAAAGTGTAAATGATGACCTTGATGGTGGTTTTTCGGGTATTGGGGTTGAGTTTTCTATTCTTAGGGATACTATTGGTATAACATCAGTTATTGAAAATGGCCCTGCAAGCCATTCTGGTATCCATACAGGCGACCAGTTAATAAAAGTGGGCGATAGCATAGTTGCCGGTAATGGCATCAATTCTGAGCGGATTATTCATCTGCTCAAGGGCAAGCAACGTAGCAAAGTATTGGTAACCCTCAGGATGCCAGAGAACAATTCTTTCAGAGAGGTGCCTATTATCCGAGATATTATTCCCATTTACAGTGTTGATGCCAGCCTGATGATTGATAATGCTACAGGCTATATAAAAATTAACCGCTTTAGTGCCACTACCTACAAAGAGTTCGCATCTGCACTTGATGATTTGAAGAAAAAGGGTGCCAAGCAAATGGTGATAGACTTAAGGGAAAACCCTGGTGGCTATCTTGATGCAGCTAATTCTATTGCAGGAGATTTTTTAGGTGACAATAAATTGGTAGTCTATACCAAGGGCACACATACCATCAAAACCGAATACCGTGCCAATGAGGAAGGTGCTTTTACCGCTGGTAAACTAATTGTACTTGTGGATGAAGGTTCGGCCTCCGCAAGTGAAATATTAGCGGGGTCTATTCAGGATTGGGACAGGGGTGTAATTATGGGCCGCCGTACCTATGGCAAGGGTCTGGTGCAGGAACAATACGAAATGCCAGATGGTGCTGCCCTGAGGCTCACCATTGCCAAGTATTACACGCCATCGGGTAGGTGCATTCAGCGCTCTTTTGCCAATGGTAAGGCGGCCTACCGTGAAGACTACGAAAAACGCTTCGAAACTGGTGAGTTGATAGGGTTTGATACCACTACTAATGCTGATACAGTAAAATTCTATACCTCCCGAAACAGGGTAGTATATGGCGGAGGCGGGATTAAGCCAGATGTATATGTGCCCTATGATACCAGTAGAATTTCTAGTGTAATTACCGAAGTCCTCAATAGCGATGAACTGAAAATAGCTCTTTGGGATTATTTTATCCAAAACCGCAATAGTTTCAAGTTCAAGGATATCAAAGATTTTGAAGAAAACTTTGATGAGAGCGATGATGTGAAGGACTTTTTCCTGTCAGAGCTGAAAGGCGATACCCGAAGGCTTGTAGTAAAAGCGCTACAAAAAAGGACCGCATTTGCTTATTTTAACCTACACCTGAAAGCAAGGCTGGCTCGTTACCTGTTCCGTGATAATGGCTATTATGCAATTACAATGAAAGACGATAACATGGTGAAAAAGGCCTTAACCCTAATTCACAGCAATGAATACTCAAAACTCATAAAGAGGAAGTGAGTCAAGCCATATAATATCTTCTGTATTTCGTGCATCAGCACATAGGGTGTCTATTCCATTCGTCAATAGCCAATAACTGCTTTGAATTATTCTCTGGTAGCCTAGCAATTGATGAAGAACCGCAGGGTTCACAGGCACATCGGGTGCCTTACATTCCACCAGCATCCAGGACTCATGCTTGCGGTTATATACCACAATGTCGAACCGCCGCTTCATACCCCCTACTATTATTGTCTTCTCAACGGCCAGCAATGCAAGTGGGTATTGAAGTGTATGTGTAAGATAGTGAATCATATACTGCCTAACGTGCTCCTCGGGGGTAAGGATAATCCACTTTTTACGTATTATATCCCAAACCGAGGTCTTGCCTTCGCTTCGCTTTAGTTTAAGGGCTACACCACTAAAATCGGGAAATATCATAAGGGGCAAAAGTAATTGTTTTGGGTAAATGAATTAGATAGCTAGAAACAGAGATAATTTCCAATGGCAGGTAAAGTAACTATGAGTGACTATTCTACGAGGTGACTATCAAAACTCACAAAAGTTTACTTTTAATTCCGTTTTAGCTTTTTGTTTTAATTTGTTAACCTATTTTCGCAACAAATCAGTAATAAAGCTATGCAATCACGTCTCCTAAAATATGTCCTGGGCTTAAGGCCACTGGTCTATATGCTTGGGGTATGTTTGTTTTTATGTGTAGGTGAACGTCTTGCTGTAGCCCATTTTGGTGGTGCAAATCCAGATGTTACGAGTATTTCGGAAATAATATCTATAGAGAAGGGCAAAACAACTAAATCATGGATACCTGGTACCAATCATCCTAAGAAGCACCATTACATTGCTCGCCGTAGGTTTTCGGCACAGTTTATACTTAAAAAGGTTGCAGACTTCAGTTTTGAGCCTGCTTTTGATGGTGTTTCACTTCTTTCTGTTCCCATACATCATACCCTGTCTACTTTTTTAAGACCAGCGTATTATACCCTCTTATTTCTTTTTGCATTGTTTTAGTTGGTTGTTTTTTAAAACCCACTAAAATAGTGCCATGTCTCTACTATTTGTAGCTTAGCTATCCTTATATCTGTTCATATAGCTAATCACTTTTATTGCAAGTCTGCACTTTCTATCCTGGGTTTTTTTCATTGTTTATTGATGATATTTTTTATCAATTCCCCCAAACAGGTTAAAACCTCCTAAAACAATTATGCAATACAAAAATATATTGCCTGTGCTAGTAGCCGGGTTTCTAATAATTTCATGTAAAAGTCAAACCGCCACCGAAAATATTGCCCCTGTAGAGGTGCCGGTTGTTAGTATTCAGGGCAAAGACTTAAATGTTGATCATTTTTACGTAGCTGATATTCGTGCTGTTCGCAATGTAGAATTGCGCAGTAAAATATCAGGCTTCCTTGATGCTATTTATGTAGATGAAGGCCAGACTGTGCGCAAAGGCCAGGTGCTCTTTAAAATTGGTGATAATGAATATAGGTCTGAAGTGGCAAGAGCTAAAGCCGTATTAAGTAACACAAAGGCTGAAGCCAGGGTAGCCGAACTGGAGTTGCAACGTATAAAGACCATGGTAGATAAAAAGATTATCTCCCAAACAGAATTGGAATTGGCCGCATCTAAGCTAAATGCCGCAGAAGCCAAAATTCAGGAATCAGAATCGGCCCTTCAAAATGCACAACACAAATTATCATACACTACCATCTTTGCACCATTTGATGGTATCCTGGACCGTATTCCACTTAAGCCAGGTAGTCTGGTAAGTGAGGGTACTTTGATTTCTTCAGTATCTGATATCAGCTCCATGTATGCCTATTTCAATATTTCTGAAAACGAGTATCTGGCTTATTTCAGGAAGATGACTATTGATTCTCAAGCTGAGAAGCGTGTGGCATGCCTCGAATTGTCTGATGGTAAGGAATTTGAACATAAAGGCAAGATTGAAACTATAGTTAGTGAGTTTGACGAAAGTACAGGTTCCATATCATTCAGGGCAAGTTTCCCTAATCCCGGTAATATGCTGAAGCATAAAGCCACCGGTAAGGTGAAACTGGTTACCAATTTGGAGCAGGCACTCACGGTTCCACAAAAGGCTAGCTTCGAAATTCAGGATAAAAATTATGTGTATGTAGTTGACTCTGCCAATATAGTCCACATGCGCAGCTTCATACCAGCCGGCCGTAAAGACCAGGATTATATCATAAAGTCTGGCCTGGTGCAGGGTGAAAGAGTAGTTCTGGAAGGTATCCAGAATTTGAAAGAGGGGCTGAAAGTTATCCCTCGTCCTTAGGAATTTCATTGAGTTAAAATTTATGGAACCTGCTACCTGCATTTGTTTGCAGGTGTGGGGATTTTCAAACACTTAAAAATATAATCATGTTTAATATATTTATAAGAAGGCCCGTCTTATCACTGGTCATCTCCCTAATTATTGTATTGCTGGGTGTACTAGCCCTGTTAAAAATCCCTGTAACCCAATTTCCTGATATTGTACCTCCATCAGTAACAGTAACTGGTAACTATACCGGAGCCAATGCAGAGGTATGTGCCAATGCGGTGGCTATCCCATTGGAAAGGGCTATCAATGGGGTACCCGGAATGACTCACATGTCAACTGTTACCAGTAATAATGGTATTACAGTTATTGAGGTCTTTTTTAAAGTGGGTACCGATCCAGATATTGCGGCCGTAAACGTTCAGAATCGTATCGCCACTGTTTTAGATGAGTTGCCCGAAGAGGTGATAAAAGCAGGGGTAACCACTGAAAAACAGGTGAACAGTATGTTGATGTACCTCAACATCAAAAGTACCGATACCAATCTGGATGAGAAATTTATCTACAATTTCACTGATATAAATATCCTCAAAGAGCTAAAGCGTATTGAGGGTGTAGGGTTTGCAGAAATTATGGGTACCCAGGATTACTCTATGCGTGTATGGCTTAAACCAGACAGAATGCAAGCCTATAACCTTTCGGCGGATGAGGTTATTCAAGCTATAAGAAGTCAGAATGTTGAAGCAGCACCAGGGAAAACAGGTGAAAGTTCGGGTAAAAATGCCCAGTCATTGCAGTATATCATTAAGTATACTGGTAAGTTTTTCCAACCTGAGCAATACGAGAATATTGTAATTAGGGCCGATAATTCGGGTTCCTTCCTGAAACTAAAGGATATAGCTACTGTGGAATTTGGCTCATTGACTTATTCCATGACCTCGAAAACTGATGGCAGACCCTCGGCATCCATCATGATTAAGCAAAGGCCGGGTTCTAATGCTCGTGATGTAATAAACAATATCAAGACCCGTATGGAGGAACTGAAAAAAGCAAGCTTCCCCTCAGGTATGAGTTATAACTTGGGTTATGATGTGTCCCGTTTTTTGGATGCTTCTATCCATGAAGTATTAAGGACCTTGTTTGAGGCATTTATTTTGGTATTCGTAATTGTATTCCTGTTCCTGCAGGATTGGCGGTCTACTATTATCCCTGCTCTTGCCGTGCCCGTGGCCATTATAGGCACCATCTTTTTCATGCAGTTGTTTGGCTTTTCTCTCAATCTCATGACCCTGTTCGCCTTGGTACTATCCATAGGTATTGTGGTAGATAATGCCATTGTAGTGGTCGAGGCGGTGCATGCCAAAATGGAGCAACACCATTTACCGGCTTATGAAGCTACCATCACTTCAATGAAGGAGATAAGCGGTGCCATCATTGCCATAACCCTGGTAATGTCAGCAGTATTTGTGCCTGTAGCATTTATGGAAGGGCCTGTGGGTATCTTTTATCGCCAGTTTTCTATTACACTGGCAATAGCCATTGTCATTTCAGGTATCAATGCCGTTACCCTTACTCCGGCGCTTTGTGCATTGATTCTAAAACCAATTGACCATAGTCCCACAGCAAAAAAGAGCCTTTTGCAAAGATTTTTTGCAAAATTCAATGCTGGCTATGAAAAATTGGTGGGTAAATATAAGTTTATGTTGCTATTTATTACCGGCAGGCGGCTAATGATATCGGGTATTTTATTGTTATTCGTAATAGCTACATGGGGCATCAGCACCATTTTGCCATCTGGCTTTATACCTCCTGAGGACCAGGGTATGATTTATGTAAATGTAACCACACCTGCTGGCGCTACGGTAGAGAGGACTGAAAAAGTTCTTGTAGGCCTTGAGGAATTAATATCAGGCAGTGAAGGTGTAGAGTCGGTTTCTACCCTGGCAGGTTACAACCTTATGAATGATATTGCTGGTGCTTCCTATGGTATGGTGATGATTAACCTGAAACCCTGGGACAAGAGAAAGAATGTAAATGAAATCATAGCCCAGCTATCAGAAAAATCGAAGAAAATAAAGGATGCCAGTATTCAGTTTTTTGCCCCACCTACTGTACCAGGTTTTGGTAATGCCGGTGGCTTTGAGGTGCGTTTGCTGAACAAAACTGGTGGTGATGATATTATTAAGACAGCCGAACAGACCAATAAACTGGTTGATGCCCTTAAAAAGAGAAAAGAACTGGTAAATGTAGTTACAGGATTCAATCCATATTTTCCCCAATACCTCCTTAGCCTCGATCAGGAAATGGCTGCAAAAAAAGGTATTAATACAGCTCATGCCTTGGGTACTCTTAAGACTTTGCTGGGTAGTTATTATGCCTCCAATTTCATTCGTTTCGGACAGATGTATAAGGTGATGTTGCAGGCCGCACCAGAGTACAGGCGCAAACCAGAAGACGTACTAGACCTGTTTATTAAAAACGACAAGGGCGAGATGGTTCCCTATTCCACTTTTATAAAGATGGAACGAGTTTACGGCCCTGAACAGCTAACAAGGTATAATATGTACCTGTCAGCCATGATAAATGGAGATGCAGCACCAGGCTATAGTAGTGGTGATGTGATTAAAATAGTGCAGCAAACAGCAGCTGAAATTTTGCCCAGGGGGTACAGTATAGAATGGTCGGGTATGACAAGGGAGGAGGTACTCTCCGGCAATCAGGCTATATACATCTTTATCATTTGCTTATTGTTCGTTTATCTCCTTCTGGCAGCCCAATATGAGAGCTTTTTGCTGCCATTAGCAGTTATCATTTCACTACCAACAGGTATTTTTGGTTCCTACCTTTTATTAAAACTAACAGGGCTTGAAAATAATATCTATGCACAGGTGGCCTTGGTAATGCTTATAGGCTTACTGGGTAAAAACGCCATTCTTATTGTAGAATATGCCGTATTGGTGCATAAAAAAGGGCATAGTGTATATGATGCAGCTGTTGAAGGGGCGTTACTCAGGTTAAGACCTATATTGATGACCTCGCTGGCATTCGTTGCGGGCTTGATTCCTTTGTGCTTTGCCAGCGGAGCAGGTGCTGCCGGTAATAGGTCTATTGGTACTGCCGCTGCGGGGGGGATGCTTACTGGTACCATCTTCGGGGTATTACTGATACCTGGGCTCTACTACATTTTCGCCTCGCTCGATAATAAAATAAGGAAGAAAAAATTCACCCCCTTACAGGATTTTGATATTCATCATAAACAAACCAAACACCACTAATATGATACTGCGAAAAAACAAATTGATACTTGCTTGTCTGTTATTAGCTATTACATTTAGTGCTTGTGTAACAACGCCCAAAACCTATAATAGGTCTGATATAGCTATGCCTAATAGTTACAAGGGCAGGCAGGATTCTAATTCACTAGTTAAGCTAAAGCCAGAACAATTCTTCGTTGATAAGGAACTGGTGAATCTGATTGACACGGCATTGGTGAATAATGCCGACCTCAAAATTGCGCTCCAAAGGGTGGAGGCAGCTAGGGCTAACCTCCTCATGAGTAAGGGATCCCTATATCCATCCCTGGATGTTAATGCCTCGGCTGGTGTCAATAAGTATGGCAAGTATACCATGAATGGATTGGGTAATGAACAAACCAATGGTATACCCAGTCCGGTTACACCTGATTATTTGTTAGGGTTCAATAGCAGCTGGGAGGTCGACATTTGGGGCAAAATCCGCAACAGGAAGGTTGCTGCTCAAAACCGTTTCCTTGCTACAGAGGCGGGCCGGAACTACATGGTTACCAGCCTGCTTTCAGAGGTGGCCTACAGGTATTATTCCCTCGCTTCTCTCAATGAAGAACTGAAAATCATTAGGGATAATATAAAGCTACAGGAACAAGCATTAGAAGTGGTGAAATTGCAAAAGGAAGGAGGCAGGGCTACAAGCCTGGCAGTAAAGCAATTTGAAGCACAGGTGATGAAAACCCGTAGCATGGAGTATGAGGTGAAACAGGATATTACAACTAATGAGAATGAGCTCAATTTCTTATTAGGAAGGTATCCTCAAACCATAAATTTAGGTATCGCTCCATTCAATCCCGATTTTTTCAATACACCGGGTAATGGTATCCCTACCGATTTATTGCAAAACAGGCCCGATATCGTGGCTGCCGAATTAGAATTGAGTGCATCCAGGGCCGATGTAGCAGCAGCAAAGGCAGCCTTTCTGCCTTCAGTAAATATTATGGCTAGTGCAGGCTATAATTCATTCAATACCTCAATGCTTTTTAACCCGGCATCATTTGCCTACGGTGTATTGGGAGGTATTACCGGTCCTGTATTCAATAAGAATGTAATAAAGGCTAATTATAACGTC
>CANGSR010000043.1 GCA_947456055.1 Chitinophagaceae bacterium | reverse complement strand
GTTTGTGAAGCGTTATTATTACCAGCGCCTGAACCATAAAATGCCTGATAGCTATGGCAATGCCAAAGACTTTTTTGATACTAAAATTGCAGATAGTGCCATAAACCCTAAACGGGGTTTATGGCAATTTACCAATGGCAGCCGCTGCAAACCACAGGCAGAGGATTTGTTGATTTTTGATGGGCATGTGGGTAATCCTTATGGGCATGTAGCCATAGTATCGCAGGTATTGGATTCGATAGTAGAAATTATCCAGCAGAACCCCGGGCCTTTTGCATCTTCGCGGGATACTTTCAGGCTGGTGCATAATAATAGTTTGTGGCGGATAGGTAGTGGACGGGCTTTGGGGTGGTTGAGGAAGGATACAGTGGGGAGGGGGAAATAGGGAATTCGATGGTATTTTTAATTTAATTATTTGTTCTTTGCCCTCCATAGGCTGCTTGCTTTAGACTTGCTAAAACTAAGCTTTAGGTTATTTGGTATTCTGATTAGTGAAAAAAACAGGCTTACTTTTACCAGAAGTGATGTTGATATCAGGAATAATATATAGTTTTAAAAAGCGAAACGCCTCTTGTGGGAGGCGTCGGACCAAGGATGCTATCCTTGGTGTTGTTCTAGAATGCAAAGGTAACGAAATGATTGAATGATGCAAGAAAACGGACTGAAAAAAGAAAGAGTTGTAGCTTACATTGATGGGTTTAACCTCTATTTTGGAATGAGGGAAGCAGGTTTTGATAATTGCCGTTGGTTAAACGTAAACAAATTAATCACTAATTTTCTAAAACCCCATCAAGAACTTGTCAGTATTAAATATTTCACAAGTAGGGTGAGCAACAATCCAGATAAACAGAAAAGGCAATCAACCTATATTGATGCTTTGGAAAGTACTGGAATAAAAATAATATACGGTAATTATCAGGATGGTGCTACTGAATGTAAAAGATGCGGTCATATTTGGCGAACTGCAAAAGAAAAAATGACTGATGTAAATATAGCAACAGCCATTATCGTTGATGCATTTAAAGATGAATATGACATGGCGATGCTTATATCAGGAGATAGCGATTTGACTCCACCAATCCGTGAGGTTCATAATTTATTTAGGCAAAAACGAGTGTTTATAGCGTTTCCTCCAAAACGCCATAATAGTTCAATGGCGTTGGTTGCTAAAGGCTCTGAAATAATTGGCAGGAAGAAACTAATGGATGCGCAGTTTGATGACGAGGTTATCAGCAAAACAGGCTATAAATTAAAAATCCCTACAGAGTGGAAATTAAATTCCGTATGAGGATTTGTTGAGTTTTAATAGGTCATGTAGCCATTGTATCGCAGGTAATGGATTCGATAGTGGAGATTATCCAGCAGAACCCCGGGCCTTTTGCATCTTCGAGGGATACTTTCAGACTGGTGTATAATAATAATTTGTGGAGAATAGGTATTAGACGGGCTTTGGGATGATTGAGGAAGGGGTAGGGTGGGGAAATTAAGGTTTGATGGTTCGTCTTATTTCATGAAGTATCCTTAATTCAGAAGCTAATTTTTGGACTAAAGGTTGATGTAGATTTCTTATTCTCATTAGAATGTTTTATTTTCACAAAAATATATTTATAAGTATATAAAAATACATTAATTATGGAAAATACAATATTTTTTGGTAATGGACTAAATCGTTTAATAGGTGCAAATATTGCTTGGAGTGACTTGCTTAAAAAAATAAATGGCGGCATTGATGCTGGTGACACATTGCCAAACACTATGATTTATGAGAGTCTTGTTTTGCAAAAGTTGAATAAGCATGATGATATTTTAGATGATGAATTTGAAGTTAAGTTGGAAATTGCAGATCTTTTGGATGGTATAGAAGGACATGATATTTACAGAGAATTATATGAGTCTAATACACAGCATTATATTACAACCAACTATGATTACGGTTTTCTGAAAAATATTCTTGAAATGCCAGAAATTAATTTGCCAATCTTTGAATATAGCACGGAGGATGTTTACAGTATAAGACGCCGTAAACGCATTAGTAATAAAAAGGAATCAATAAAGAATTTTTGGCAGATTCACGGAGAGATCAGGAAGCCTGCAAGTATTATGTTGGGTTTGGATCAATATTGTGGCTCAATAGGGAAATTAAATGAATTTGTTAAAGGTAGTTACAAATTTCAGGATGAAGGAAACACGATTACAGAATTGTCAATGGAAGAAAAATTGCGAACAAATAAACTAACTAATACTTCATGGGTTGAGCTATTTTTTGCCACAAATCTTCATATTATTGGTTTTACTTTCGATTTTTCAGAGGTGGATTTGTGGTGGTTATTAAATAGAAGAGCAAGAATGAAAAGGAGTCCTCGTACAAAGGATCTTGTTGAAAATACTATAAACTTTTACTGTCATGAAATAGAACCTCAGAAGAAAAAGTTGTTTGAAAGTCTATTAGTAAATGTTCATGTCTTACCATTAGATAGTACGATTGAAAAGTATGTCAACCATTACCGTACTATTATAAAAATGATAAAATAATTTTGAATGTAACTGAAAATTTTGCCTCCATGTCTATGTGTCAATATAGATTTGCTTCTAGGGCAAGTGATTTGATAAGTCAACTAAACTTCTATCAGGTAAAAATTTTGTTTTGCATTTAGTAACGATTAGTAGTCATTAGTATTAATCTATATAATGGAAATGAATAGAGAGCAGGGTCGCGAAATTCTTGAAATCAAAAGTATGATAGCCCAGCATTTTGACAAATCTGATTGGCTTGATTTAGGCTATTACCTAGGTTGTTATGATATAATTCAAAACCATGACCGTCTTTTACGTAGCCTTAGCTTTGGAGATGACGACTACGAAGGAAATGTTCTTCAGGTATTAACTTCAATTATTAAGAAAGACCCAAAGAATCTTGATGAGATTAAACTTTATATATCAAATAAGTATTCTGGTTCAGTCCCATCAGATTTTATTTCTACTGCCCATATTGATACCCCCAAGAAAATTATTACATTTTCACCTCAAGTATTTAGTATACCAACAAAGCCACAGAATGATAAATTAGTATCATTTATGATGCCTTTTGAATTGGTTGATACGTTTTCAACTATAAAGAAAGCCTGCGATAATTTAGGCTTAGAATGCAAAAAAGCAGATGATATTTGGGAGAATTCAACATTTATTCAAGACATTATTGATCTTATTTTTGTTTCAAAGGTGGTAATTGCAGATTTTACAGGTAAGAATCCAAATGTTTTTTATGAGATCGGAATCGCACATACTCTAGGAAAAACAGTTATACCTATTTCGCAATCACTTACCGATGTGCCTGCAGACTTAAGGCACCACAGGGTTTTGAATTATCTACCAAATCATGAAGGCTATAGGCAATTAGACTTCGAAATCACAAAGCGGCTAGAAACATTATTCTTAAGGAATGCAATTGATTTTTGACTTCCCAAAGTAAGCTATTAAAACCTATTTATGCATCTAAATGACATTGAACTTGCAGAGAAGTTAAAGGCTAAAAATATATGTCCTAACAATAATGAAAAGATTCTGTACAAATATGTAAATGTTGGTGATGCTATTAAGATATTAGATGGTTGTACATTATTATACCAGGCACCAGTTAACTTCAATGACCCATTTGAAATGCACCTAGGATTATTGGATCTAAAACAATCAGCAAAAGACTCTTTTTGGCGAACTATCCCAAAGAATTTAACTAAAGTGGAAATTGATTTTCTTCTCGGAAAAATGCCGTTCGAGGATTTTGTTAGGATAATTGAAGATATTCTTGCTAATCAACGTGAAAAAACAGGCGTCCTTTGTTTGTCAAAAACGAATGTAAGTACACTTATGTGGAGTCACTATTCAAATAAACATACAGGAGTATGCCTAGGATTTAGAATGGCTAATAATTTTCCACAAAAAGGGGTAGCGGCATTTGAGGTTAACTATGCTACTTCAGTTATGCCAATAAAGTATAATTTTGGTGATGGTTCAGACGATATAAGTGCTTTTATTTATTGGATTTGTACTAAATCTCATGTCTGGAGCTACGAACAAGAAGTAAGGGTAATTAACATTGATCAAGCTGGTCTTTTGCCCTTCAATAAGTATCAATTATGTGAACTATATTTTGGAGTAGGAACAACTCAGGAGGATGTTAACCTAATTACTGATATAATTAGGAATATAGGCTACAGGCTTTATTGTATCGGTAAAATGTTCATCGATAAAAACACTTTTGATTTGAAGCCCAGATATTTCCATCCATATATATCCGATTTCCCGACAAAATTGCCTAGAAATTTGTAAATGGGATTGGAGGCAATTCTTAGAAATTCAATTATTTAAATATCATTAATGTGTGTTGAATTTTGTGAATGTTGAAATAGTATGTCTCCTCCCCAAAACGAACCTAGCCCTGAAATGAAAGATAAAAAACTTTCATTTCAGGGCTAGAAGTATTATTTACAGTGTATCCTAATAAATCGATAACTGGCTTTTTTAGATAAACTCGGCGGCGTGTATGCGCTTATTGGGATGGTTGAGGAAGTGTATGTATGGAGGCCTAGTGGATTAAAAATCCCGTGCCATTTGGGCCGGGATTGTAAATCCCGGCCAACCTTGAGAACCCTAAAAAATATAGGGCTGGTAAAACAACAGACCAGCCCCATAGTATTTGAAATGGTTATTTATTTCCCCTTTGTAGTGGTTGCCTTTGCTTTTGCCTCTATTAGTTTTTTGTAAAAGGTGGCACGGTCGTGGTTTACTGGTATGCCTATGGATTCATAAATATAATCCTGGGCCTGGGTGCGTACACTTAGTTTGTTGATTTTGGTGTTGGTGGCTGAAGGGTAAACCCTATTGGATAAAAATACGAATACAATACCGGTCGCAGGGTCGGCCCAGGCACAGGTGCCGGTGAAGCCCTGGTGGCCAAATGCCTGCGGACTGCATCTTTCGCCTGCGGCACCACTATTTTCGGCATCGGGCAGGGGCTTGTCGAAACCTAACCCACGATGGCTAAGGGAGCTGTTATAAGCCGAAAACATTTCTACTGTTGTGGCTTTGAAATAGCGTTTGTTGGCATATATGCCTTTGTTCAATAGCATTTGGAATATTATGGCGACATCATGGGCTGTGCTAAATAAGCCTGCATGGCCTGATACCCCACCCAGCATTGCTGCACCAGGGTCGTGGACATAGCCATGTATTACCTGGTTGCGGAATCCTACTTCCCTTTCGGTAGGGGCAATCTCGGTAGTGTCGAATTTGCTTAGTGGGTTATAGGTGGTTCTTTTCAGCCCCAATGGGGTATAAAATTCGTCTTCGGCATATTTGTCGATGGTTTTTCCGGTAATCTGGTGAACCACGGCTGCCATAAAATAAAAGTCAAGGTCACTATAGACCATTTTGCCCTTATTGTCGAGCGGGCTGGTGTAGATGCGGCTCCACATAGTATCGGGATAATCGCTGCGCAGGTAGAGATTCCTGGCAACCGGAATTGTGAAATCGCCTTTGGCCTTCTTTTTGTAAAAGGCTTTGGTGATGTCGCCATCGGCATCTACGGTTTCTTTATAAAAGGGTATCCATGCTTTTAGTCCGGCCTGGTGGAGGAGGATATCACGGATCAACAATTTTTCTTTGTTGGTGCCTTTTGCCTGGGGGAGGTAGTCGCCCAGGGTTTTGTCAAGGTCAAGTTTGCCCTGCTCATAAAGCCGCATTACAGAAATGGTAGTGGCTAATACTTTGGTGCATGAAGCCATATCGTAAAGGGTATTGGTATCTACTGGCCTTACGTTATCGTAGCGCATGGAGCCAAAGGCTTTGTCATAAAAGACCTTGCCATCCCTGGCTGCTAAAACCCTGCATCCGGGGAAGACGCCGTCAGCAATATTCCTGGCCATAAACATATCCAGCTTTTCAAGTGCCTTTGGTTCTATTACACCTGCCTCTGCAGGCATCCATACTTTTTTGAGCTCGGTTATTGGTTCTTTTAATACAACAGGTTGGGGTTTGGCAGGTGCAGGGCAAACGCTTTTGCCATTGATACAAGCTGTAACGGGTAGTTTGCCACGGGCTTTAATTTTACCTAAGAGAATTTCGGAGGCGGCACGCTCAGTGATGGTATCATCCTCATAGCCTATCATAACAGAATTGCTGCCACAGAAATATTGGGAGGCATAGGCATTGCCAAATAGAACCACCAATACATTTGATTTGCAGCCGGCCTGGGCAATAAACTCAACTGCATCATCAGATAGTCCGTAGTTATTTGCAGGGGTGAAATTGATATTATGGATGGCTACTATTGCGGCATCATATTTACTGATGTTTTCCAGAGCTTTTTCATAACGGGTTGCCTTACTGTTTTTGGGTATCCAGTCGGTGCTGATATTGTTATATTTATCCTGGAGTTTATTATAAAGAATAGAGGAATCGGCATTGATACCTATATATCCAATGCGCATGTTCTCATTTATCTTATGCAGTATCTGGTTGTCGTCTTTCACCACAGTTATTGCGGCCCTGGCCACCTGTAGCTTAATCGGGTCTACAAACTGGTTCAGCTCGTTAGTGATATTGGTAGTGTCAATGTCCTTCCATTTTGCCAGGCCGAGGTCGTACTTGGCAGCCAGTATTTTCTTTACACTGGTTTCTAGTGAGGTGGCAGGAATAATACCACTATCCAGGGCATTTTTGATTTTTGCTACTGCAATAGGTACGTCCTGAGAGAAAAGCAATACATCATTACCAGCTTCAAAAGCCCTTAGATCGGCCTCGCCGGCGGGGAAGTATTTGGTTACCCCCACCATACCCAGGGCATCGGTAAATACCAGGCCATTAAAGCCGAGCTTGTTTTTGAGCAGGTTGGTAACCGCATTCCGTGAAAGGGTAGTAGGCACGTGAGGGGTAGTATCAAGAGCAGGCACTTCCAGATGGGCTACCATGATGCTTTTAATACCTGCAGCTATTTGTTGCTTAAATGGATAGAGTTCCAAAGTATCCAGTTGGGGTAAGGAAGAGCTGATAATAGGGAGGTCTTTGTGGGAGTCTACATTAGTATTACCATGGCCGGGGAAGTGTTTTGCACAGGCTATGACGCCATTTTTTTGAAGGCCACGCATGTAGGCAAGGCTAAGGCGGCTTACCGAATATTTATCTTCACCAAAAGAACGAGAGTTGATAACTGGATTGCCCGCATTATTATTTACATCCACATCGGGTGCAAAATCGACATGAACACCCAGGCGGCGTAGCTGGTATGCTATGGCAGAGCCCATACGGTAAACCAGCTCAGTATCACGTGTGGCACCAAGCATCATCTGGCGTGGGAAACTTCTTACACTATCTAATCTCATACCAAGGCCCCATTCTGCATCCATGGCAATAAGTAATGGTACATGTGACTGGTGTTGGTATTTATTAGTAAGCATAGCCTGCCTTATAGGGCCTCCTTGCATAAAAATAAGGCCACCAATCTGCTGGGAGTCAATAAGACGGGTAATAAGTTCTTCATTGTAGTTTTTGGTACCAGAATAGGCGGCTACCATAAATAGCTGTCCTATTTTTTGTTCCTGACTCATGTGGTTATAGATACTATCCACCCATTTGGTCTTTGCGGTGGTATTATCAATTATCCTGGTTCGGGTTCTAGGTTGGGCATAAAGGCCTGAAATTGTAACCAATAAAGTAAGTGCAGCTAAAGAAGCTATGCGAATTGCGCTCATGTAACAAAAATAATCTTTTCCGTTCATGGCTGGCATACTATTACTTTAGTGTTAATAATGTGTGCCGAAAGTGTATAAAAAAGATTTTTTTTGTAGAAGACTAAATATTTCTTTTTCGTTTCTGTTGACTGGAAAATTCGCATTTAGGCGCAATAAATGGCTATTTTTGTGTCTGTAGATACAAAATATAGGGTTTGAACACCTTTTAACACGGTGTTAGGAGAAAAAAAGGATGCAGGAATATCTTATGGGCGAAAATTTTATTTCTCAAAATTATTGTTTTTTCGAAATCCCTATTATATTTGCTGTGTAAAGAATAAAAACACACTCAAAAAATAAAACAATTCTGTATGAAAAAACTGATCCTCGCTTTATTGGCTGCGGGAAGTATGGCAACAGCTAACGCACAAGAACCCAAAAGCATTTTGTTATTTGGCGATTTAGGTCTTCACACAACCAGAGATTCTTCTGAAGGCAAGACTACTAATTGGGATGCTAACATTGGTGTTGGCTATCAATTTAACCATAACTGGACTTTAGGTCTTAAAATTATGTGGGGTCAGGATGCATACAAAAATGGTAACCAATTCATTGGTGCCGGTACTGTAGGTCAGAGGACAACCCAAAACAGCTACATGGCTGGTGCATTTGCCCGTTATTCACATTACATCCGTAAGAGCGAAACTTTCTTCTACTATTCACAGCTTGATTTCGATTATGAAGGTGGATATACTACACACGAAGGTAACCCAGCATATGCAAAACACAGTGGTGTATATGTAGGTTTATATCCAGCATTAGGTGTTAACGTAGGTCGTGGCCTTTGCTTGAATTTCTCTATTGGTGGTATCAACTACATGTCTGATAAATACACTAATGCTACTTACAGCACAAATTCATTCAATTTTACTTTTGGTGGTCAAACAAACGTTGGTATCAGCAAAAATTTCAATTGTGGTCACAAAATGCATAGCCACCACGAGCCAGGTGATGAAGTTCACCGTCGTAGGGCTGACAGGGTTGAAGACGAAGATGATGCAGCTCCAAAACCAAAAAGGAAAGAAAGAAACCGTGACGATGACGAGTGATTTTAACTCACAATCGGTCTAACAATAATAAAGCGTCCCGCAGATTTTCGGGACGCTTTGCATTTAGGGGGAATGGTGATAATGACAATTATTTAGTAATAATATTGCAGGATGGAATACTATTTAGTAATGGCTGACGTTATTTATTTGGTAGGTATTTGTCGTTAGCATTAGTACATTCGGATTTTTGAGAACCTAATACGGATTGCCGAGTTGTTGGCGGTTGACAGCTTGATTTATTTTTTCATCTTCTTTTATTTTCATAGCTTGCAATTAATATGAAAGGCCTTTTTATAGCTGTATTATCAATGTTCGCCATCGTTGCAAATGGTAAGACCGATAGCACAAGTGTGCGTGTTCTGCACCATGAAACATATGAGCAGGGTAGTTATTCTGCCTCATTATCATTTGGTTTGGTAGATAATTACAGGCTCAACTATGATATGCCTTCAGGGTTTGAAAAGAACAATGTAACCGGATATCCCCCTTTGTATGCCAAGATAGAATATGGTGTGGGTAGGCAT
Source organism: Chitinophagaceae bacterium (assembly GCA_947456055.1). Taxonomy (GTDB): domain Bacteria; phylum Bacteroidota; class Bacteroidia; order Chitinophagales; family Chitinophagaceae; genus Nemorincola. Next base: position 11,092 of record CANGSR010000043.1, on the reverse strand, counting down.
TTTAGCCTGGCGGCATCATTTGGATATGATGGGGTGCAGTATAATTTCTTCCAGCTATATAAGGGGTATAACAATGAAATCATTAAGCGATATAAGACCAATGACCTAAATCTTTATTCCTATGGGTTAATAGGCTATTACCACTTTAACCATCTAGTTCATAGTAAACGTTTTGACCCATTTCTTGGGCTGGGATTTTCTATAAATAGTCTCAGATATAGTGCATACCCTCAAGGGGATAGTACCTTTATTAAGACTGACCATTTTGCCAGCCCTTACCTAAAGGTGGGTGCAAAATACTATGTTACTGACCATATTGGGCTATTTGGTGACATAGGGTATGATAAGGAGTGTATTTTAAGCCTGGGTGTTACAGCAAGGTTTTTTAAGAAGGGGTAGGTGAAATTCTGTTTAGGTATATGTCCATTCCTTAGCCAACTATCATTTGTGTTTATTTCGTTTAGCTTTCTTTTCGATGGGCGATCCTCATCGCTCGATGCTTTCGCCCTTAAATGGGCTCTATAATATTGAGCATCGTATTCACCCAGGGCGATGCCCTGGGCTAGGATATTTTGCCCTTTCAGGACGTTATAAGTGGTTAATGTATATTCTAATGGTAGCTGAAATATTTGACTTGATAAATCTTTAGTAGGATGGTTTTGTTTAGTAAATTATAGGGTCTAAGTGTATTATTCAATGTCTGTAAAGCATTTTTTAAGGTTATTATAGAATCTTCCCTTCTTTAATAACGTTTTCGTAGAATGGTGTAACCATTTGGCGGTTGTACCATAGATTCTTAGAGTATACCATTGGGCTTATTTGAATTCCCTGGTCGAATTGGATATCGTAGAGTGGGTAAGAAATATTGACCCTGTCTTCATGAGTTATTTTCTCTTTATCTAATAGAATGAGCAAGTCAATATCAGAATCATTATTGAAATCCCCACGGGCATATGAGCCATAAAGTATTATGGTGGCCTCAGGCTCTGTCTTTATTACAGTATCCTTTATTAATTGGAGTATGTGATTTTGGTCTACCACCTAACAAAGATACAACAACAGAATATAAATAATGTTGGATTATTTAGTAGAATGTGAAGTAGTCCAATCACCCTGCCATTGACAAGTCTGGTTTTTATGTGACCTGGATTGCCAATCGGAGGCCTCACCCCAGCCCTCTCCAAGGGGAGAGGGTGCCGTATCCAAGCGTTTCTGACAGTAATTTTGAAATATGCGGGGATTCGGCATGTCATTTTCAAAGAACTTTTGTGCAACAAATTAGATACTTTCAAGGGACTATGTGGGATTAGGATGAATATTAATGGTTCAATATGGTTTGAGCAGGCACAAAAAAATACCGGAACAAGTCCGGTATTTTTTTTGATATTTTTTTGGCACTTAGGCCAGTATTATTAATAGCCAGAGTAGATAGAGAATATCTCGATTTCGTAGTAAGGCTGATCGTCGTTACGATAAGAGATATCGTACATGTGAACAGACATAACGTCGTTAACGTAGATGTGCTCCAAATAATGTTGGTTAGTATACCTCTTCAATTTAGTGCGGTAGTAATCCATAGAAGCTACTACTTGTTTCTTGATTTTTTCGTATTCTTCCCTGTCGCTAGTTTCAAATTTAATAGCTACGTGGTTGTGGTAAGAAAAACCATCATCGTAAAACTTGCAATAAGAAATTACATTACTGCCATTTCTGAAAACTGTACAATTTTCGTTGTACTCAAGGTGATTCAGTATGTACCCTTTGTCGTGTACATAAGTTTCAAATTTGGGATAGGAGAAAGACCTTAGTTTAGCCAAATCATCGAACGAAAAATCTTGTCCGAATGTAAGGGAGCAGAAACTAAATGTAACCAAAATGAGCAGTATCGCTTTTTTCATGTTTTCAATTTTTTATGTGGACAAATATAAACGCAATTGTGTAAATAGTGTAACAATTATGGGAAAATTTTTTGTCTAGAAAATATATTTTGTTTGAGATATGTTTTGAGCCCTTTTTATATGATATGTATAGGGTTTAATTTGAATTCTAGCTTAAACATTTGATTCAGTTTTAAGCCTTCTTAATAAGGACTAAGTTTGTAACTTTGCCGCAAATTTTAATTAAAAGTTCATGTCATATTCCCCAAAAAATAAAATACGCCTTGTTACAGCTGCTTCCTTATTTGATGGTCACGATGCGTCAATAAATATTATGCGCCGCATTATGCAGTCGAGTGGTGCTGAGGTGATACATCTGGGCCACGACCGTAGTGTGCAGGAAGTAGTGGATTGTGCAGTTCAGGAAGATGCCAATGCAATAGCCGTTACCTCATACCAAGGTGGGCATGTTGAGTATTTCAAGTACATGTATGATTTGTTGCAGAAGGCAGGTTGTGGACACGTGAAAATTTTTGGTGGTGGCGGTGGTGTAATATTGCCCGCTGAGATTAAGGAACTAGAAGATTATGGTATTACCCGTATTTATTCACCTGATGATGGCCGGTCGCTGGGTTTACAGGGTATGATAGATGACTTGCTGGAGAAAAGTGATTTCCCCACAGGTAACCAAACTAATGGCCAGGTAGGCCACCTGATGGAAAAAGATGTAAAGGCAATAGCCCAATTAATAAGTGCCGCAGAAAATTATCAGGATTTACCTGAAACAAAAGCGGCATTGGCAACAATTAAAATAGAAGCTGAAAAATCAAAAACACCTATTCTTGGAATAACTGGTACTGGAGGTGCTGGAAAGAGTTCGCTAGTAGATGAGCTGGTACGCCGTTTCCTGCTTGATTTTAAGGATAAGCATATAGGTATTATTTCTGTTGACCCTACAAAGAGGAAAACAGGTGGTGCATTATTGGGAGACCGTATCAGGATGAACTCGATAAGGAATAGCAGGGTATATATGCGCTCAATGGCTACCCGCCAAAGCAATCTTGCGGTTTCGAAGCATATACATGATGCAGTATCAATATTGAAGGCAGCTAATTATGACCTCATAATATTAGAGACATCAGGTATTGGACAAAGTGATACCCAGATTACTGACTATTGTGACCTGAGCCTTTATGTGATGACACCTGAGTATGGTGCTGCATCGCAACTGGAGAAAATTGACATGCTCGATTTCGCTGATATAGTGGTTATCAATAAGTTTGATAAGAGGGGCGCAATGGATGCTTTGCGGGATGTAAAGAAACAATACCAGCGCAACCATAAACTTTTTGATAAGAAGGCAGAGGATATGCCGGTTTTTGGTACAATTGCTTCACAATTTAATGACCCAGGGACAAATTCAATGTATAAGGCCCTTATGGATCTTATTGTGAATAAGACAGGTGCGCCATTGCAATCGGGCTATGAGATTAGTGGGGAGATGAGTGAGAAGATTTTCATCATACCACCTCAACGTACCAGGTACCTTAGTGAGATAGCTGAAAATAACCGTCAGTATGATATGTGGGCGAAGGGTCAAAGTACCATAGCCCAGAAATTGTTCGGACTGAAAAAGACCATGGAAGTACTTGATGCAAGCCATGTAGATGACAAGGATAGAATAATTAAGACCCTTCAGGAATTATATACCAAGCTTGAGATGGACCTGCATCCCAAAAACAAATACCTCATTGAGCATTGGGCTGAGAAGAAAGGCCAATACCAGGGTGAGTTTTATAAGTTTAGGGTAAGGGATAAGGAGTTGAAAATTAAAACCCATACCGAATCACTCAGCCACTTGCAGATACCGAAGGTAGCGGTGCCTAATTTTGAGGCATGGGGCGAAATAGTGAAGTGGGCATTATCTGAGAATTTTCCAGGAGAGTTCCCTTATGCTGCGGGTATTTACCCATTCAAGCGTGAGGGTGAAGACCCTGCACGTATGTTTGCTGGTGAGGGCGGTCCGGAGCGTACTAATAAGCGTTTCCACTACGTGTCAAATGGCTTGCCAGCTAAAAGGTTAAGTACCGCATTTGATAGTGTAACCCTATATGGACAGGACCCTGATGAGCGTCCGGATATTTATGGAAAGGTGGGTAATTCGGGAGTAAGTGTGTGCTGCCTTGATGATGCAAAGAAATTGTACAGTGGCTTCAATCTAGCCGACCCAAGTACATCTGTATCGATGACCATCAACGGGCCTGCACCTACTATTACTGCCTTCTTTATGAATGCAGCTATAGACCAGCAGTGCGAAATATATATAAAGGCTAATGGACTTGAAGATGATGTAAACAAGAAGATAGATACCCTATTTAAGGAAAAGGGTTTGCCACGCCCTTATTACAATGCAGCTGCAGGGGGTGGTGGGAGTGACCAGCTACCTGATGGGAATAATGGCCTTGGCCTTATGTTGCTGGGTGTAACCGGTGACCAGGTGCTACCTGCGGATGTTTATGCCAAAATAAAGGCTGATACCTTGAAGGCAGTACGTGGTACAGTTCAGGCTGATATATTGAAAGAAGACCAGGCGCAGAATACCTGTATCTTCTCTACCGAATTTGCCCTGAGGGTGATGGGAGATGTGCAGCAGTACTTTATCAATAACGAAATTAGGAATTTTTATTCGGTATCAATAAGTGGGTACCATATAGCCGAGGCAGGTGCAAATCCTATTTCGCAATTGGCATTTACCATTTCTAATGGTTTCACTTTTGTAGAATATTACCTAAGCAGGGGAATGCATATTGATGATTTTGCGCCAAACCTGTCGTTCTTCTTCAGTAATGGTATAGACCCTGAATATAGTGTAATTGGAAGGGTGGCTCGTAGGATTTGGGCTAAGGCGATGAGGTATAAATATAGGGCTAACAAGCGCTCCCAAATGCTGAAGTACCATATCCAGACATCGGGTAGGTCGCTGCATGCGCAGGAGATTGATTTTAATGATGTGCGTACTACCTTACAGGCGCTATATGCCATTTATGATAATTGCAACTCACTACATACCAATGCTTATGATGAAGCCATAACTACCCCTACCGAGGAGAGTGTGCGCAGGGCAATGGCTATTCAGCTTATCATCAATAAAGAGCTGGGATTGGCTAAGAATGAAAACCCATTGCAGGGTTCATTCATTATAGAAGAACTGACCGACCTGGTAGAAGAAGCTGTATTGGCTGAATTTGATCGTATCAATGAGCGTGGTGGTGTATTGGGTGCAATGGAGACTATGTACCAACGTGGTAAGATTCAGGAAGAGAGTTTGTATTACGAAACTCTGAAGCATTCGGGTGAGTTCCCAATTATTGGGGTTAATACCTTCCTGAGCTCTAAGGGATCGCCAACTATTTTACCATCAGAGGTAATCCGTTCTACTACCGAGGAGAAAGAATTCCAGTTGGAGACCTTGCATAACCTTAAAAAGCGTAATGAGGATAAGAGTGCCGCTATTTTGCAAAACCTACAACAAACAGCCATCAATAATCAAAATATTTTTGAAGCCTTGATGGAAGCCGTGAAGTTCTGTTCTCTAGGGCAGATAACTAAGGCATTGTTTGAGGTAGGTGGGCAGTATAGGAGGAATATGTAGTTTTAAATTCAAAATTCAAAAGTTAAAATTCAAAAGTTAAAGGTTAAAAGTTAAAACGTGTTTGGGGTATATAGTATATAGTTGGTTAGGTGAGTATTGTATGTATAGAAGGGCAACCAACAAAACGATTTCTAGAAAATAATACAATGAAAAAGCGTTAAGTAGGTGAGCTACTTAACGCTTTTTCTTTAAATATTTTGATTGGGGACTTGCCTTGTTGGTTTAGCCTGCTTATTAAGCGGCTACCATTTCCATTTTGTCTACACACCTGTAAACAAACGAATTGAATATATGTCTGCGGGCAAATCTTTGTGGAGTTTCGGCATTCACCAATTTTACATAGATGGCTTTTGGCACACCAAAGTACTCGTAGCTGCTGCCATCCATAAATTTCACTACCAAGGTTTCAGATTTGTATTCATAATCCTTAATACCGCTGGTGGTAATGGTTTTTGTATAGTCGGCCATTGTTTCGGCACGGGTTTCGGGAGCAATGCTTACTAAGAAGTGGTATGCCTCAATGATGCGTTTGCTTTTATCTTCAGCTTCCTGTTTCAATTCATGGTTATCATGAAATTTGTCAGGGTGCCAGCTCTTCATTAAATTCCTGTAAATAGTTTTTAGCTCCTGCAATTCAACTTTATCATGAACTCCTAAAAGCTTTCTGTAACCAATAATTTTTTTCATATTTAAATATATACACTTAATTGTGCGCAAATGTACGGGAAAAGAGCTACAGAAGTTCACGGTTAGTAATAAATTAATATAACATTTTGGTTGGGTGTTTATAGACGACGGGTTGACAAAAATAATTTTGCTAAAAATTTTGACAAAAAAATATTTGTCTTTATCTTTGACAAAAAAATATTTGTCTTTATCTTTGACAAAAATAAATTTGCCAACATGGAGAATTTCAAGCCAAGTTTAGGAAACCCAGCAAGGGGGAGTGGTTTTTACCCACGCAAAAGGGAAATTGAAAAGATTTATAACCTACTAGAAATTGATGCAAATATCTACCTATCAGCCCCGAGGCGGGTAGGAAAGACCTCAATACTCAAGCACCTAGAGGATAACAATAATGAAGGCGGTTATTTTTTCATTTACGTAATTACTGAGTCAGTCTATTCAGTAAATGATTTTTTTGAAGTTTTGTATACAGAGTTGGTGAAAAGTAAATCCATACAGCAGTTAGCAAAATTATCAAAAGGGTTAAACCAAGTGTTATCTACAATACTAAATACGGTAGGAGAAGTAGGGGGAATCAAGTTAAAGGATAAAAAAGATGAAGATTACCATGAAAAATTTATGGGGCTATTGACCCAAATAGAAAAGGGAATAGGCCGGATAGTAATAATGGTAGATGAGTTTCCGCAAACATTACATAATATCCATAAGGAAAAGGGGGAGAATGAGGCTAGGCGGTTTTTGCAAATAAACAGGGAAATAAGACATGATAAAATTGCAGAAGGCAAAGTATCATTCATATACACAGGTTCAATATCCTTATTTCCAAGGGTAGCCAAAATTGCATCATTAAATGACGTAAATGATTTGATTACACTAGAGGTGAAACCATTAACAAGAAATGAGGCAAAAGATTTATTAAAACTACTATGTAACAGAAGACAAGTTGCAATAGAACCAGTCGCAATAGAATATATGCTTGATGAAGTAAAATGGTTTATCCCATTTCATTTGCAATTGATATACCAAGAGTTACAGGATATCTTTTTTGAGAAGGAGGATATATTGGTAATAAGGGATGTGGAGATTGCAATATCCAAAACAATAGATTCCAAAAACAAGGCAATGTTTGAACCCTATTTTTCGAGACTAGAAGGTTTGTTGGAAAAAGCCGAGTACCAGTTTGCAATGGAAGTTTTGAAATATACCGCCGCAAAAGATGAAATGGAGAAAGCTATTTATTTCGATTTGGCGCAGAAATATGAACTAGTAAACTATAGGGAAATATTGGAAGGACTATGTGAAGATGGGTATTTGTATGAGATGAATGAGACGTATACCTACACATCACCAATATTGCAATTATGGTGTAAAACAAACAATTATGGTATTTGAGCCAAAATTATATAACCCGGCTGCACAACCAGAAGGATGGTTAATAGAACATTTTGTAGTGAGAACCAAAGTGTTTGAGAACTTATTCGACGACTTATTGCACGGTGATATGAAATATCCCGAGCAGCACTTTTTGATACAAGGCCAACGCGGAATGGGTAAGACCACACTATTGTTGAGACTTAAGTATGAAATAGAAAGAACCCCTGAGCTAAATAGCTGGATGCTGCCCATATTTTTTAATGAAGATTCATATGATTTAACATCATTATCAAACCTATGGGAGAAGTTGCTGAAATATTTTGATGAATATTTTAATGATGGGAACCAATATTATCAAGCAACAGATAAGTTTATTGGCAGGAAGGATTATGAGCAGAGATGCTTTGACCTGGTAATAGACGTATTAAACAAGAAGCAAAGAAAGATAGTGTTGCTGTTTGATAATTTTGGTGAATTGTTCCTGGATAATCTTGACGAACAGGAGAGCCATAGGTTTAGGGAAATATTGATGAACTGCCCCGATATCAGGATTGTAGCAGCATCGGCAGTGGTATTAGAGAGCCAAAACGACTATTCGGAACCATTCTTTGACTTTTTCAGGGTAATCAATTTGAATGGTTTAAGCAAAACCGAAACCTTTGATTTGATACGAAAGCTACAAGAGAAATCTGAAAACAAAATATATATAGAAGCAAATAGGGCCAGAATAGAAACACTGGCCATACTTACCGGTGGTGTAATAAGAACCATTATTATGCTCTATGAAATATTGCTGAATGATAATGATGGGAGTGCCTTTAAAGATTTGGAAAGCATTTTGGACAGAGTGACACCATTATATAAGCATAGGATGGAAGGGTTAAAACCACAGCAGAGGCGTATAATGGATGTGATAGCCAAAAACTGGGATGCCCTTGGTGTGAAGGAGATTTCGGAAAAAATAAGAGATAGGGGGATGCCGGTGGCAAGTAAAATTATATCGGCACAATTGCAGGAATTGGAGAGGAATAATTTTATAGAAAAAAGGAGGACATCAACAAAAAATAACCTGTATTTAGTAAAAGAGCGATTTTTTAATATATGGTACTTAATGCGGCATGGAGATAAGAACTCCCAATGTAAAGTAAAGTGGCTGACAAGATTTCTTGAAATGTGGTATGCTGATGAGAAAACCGGTATGGATGGGTACATACAAGATTATATAGGTAAACTGAAAACAGGTAATTATATACCTACATCTGCTATAAATATTACAAATGCATTGCTTTCTTCAACCTTTACAACTCCAGTACACCAAGCATGGCTACTGAAAGAAACTGAGAATATTCTATCAGAACCGGATATGGAGTATTTGCCACGTATTGATGAGAAGGTACTTGAATTAGCCGTTGAAAAAATTAATAATGAACAGTTTAAAGAAGCAATAGGATTGCTTGAAAACATAAACCCTAAGAATTTCATGGTATTAGCATGTTTAGGTATGGCTTATTATGGTGCAAATGATGATGAGAAGGCAATATTATATTTGTCACAAGTTGAAAAAATAAGCAATGATACATTTGTAATTTATTTTCTGGCTCAGGCTTATTACAATGTAAAATTATTTAATGAAGCAATTGCGACATTTAATAAATTATTTCCTAGAAATGGTGTTTGGATTTTTATAGGAAAGGCATATGAAATGTTGGGGAATTTCGTATTAGCAGAAGAGTTTTATTTAGCAGGATTGGAAAAAGAAGAGCTTAAAGCTTTAATAAATTTAGGTAACTTATACCTACAAACGAATAATATTGAAGATGCGAAACGAGTATTAACGAGTGCAGATGAAAAATATAAAGAAATTTCATATGTTGAATTGTTATTGGGTTTTTTTTATTTTAATATTGGAAAATATCCTGAATGTGATGAATATTTAGAAAAATCTTTGATTCATTTGGCAAACATTAGAAAATATGATGGGTTATATAATGCTAATGAAATTGAGATGAAGGCGAAATCCTTGCTATTAATATCATATGTTGATAAGGTTCGAAATAAAGATATTGCATTGAAGTATTGTAATGATTTGTTGAAATCTAGTTTTGCAATAGATGAATTTACTCCATTTATTGCATCAGTTTTTTTGTGGGATAATCAGTTTGCTGAATCTATTGTGATAATCAGGGGATTTATAGAGAACGATGAGCAATTCAATGAAGAGGATTCCTATTGGAAATTGGACCAGTATATGATTTTATTACTTGCCAAAAAACAATACCACTCTGCATTAAAGCTATTTAGGGAGAATAAGATAAATTTGATAGACAGGCTTAAGCCGACATATTATGCACTAATGTATTTGCTAAAGGATGAATATCCTGATGAGTATTTGAAAATGGGAGGAGAGCTTGATGAACCGGTGAAGGATATATTAAAGAATGTGGAAAAATATGCGATTGACTATGCCTAAGTAATAATCTCCTACTTCACTTTGGCCTTTGGCTCTTCCTTAACTTCCTCCTTCTCAGGTTCCTTGCCGCCGATGTTGAAGAGGCGGTAGGCGAGGGAGGTGCCGGTTTCGGCGGGTTTTTGCCAGGCAATGGTTTGTTTGGGGATGATGTAGTTGCCGAGGCGGTCGATTACGTAATAGGTAATGTCTTTTTTATTGCCATTGCGGGTGAAATGGATATAGGCACCTGGGGCAGGTATGCTGCTATTGGTGACCCATTCTATATTACAATCCTTTAGGCTGCTTTCTACTTCTTTATCTATATCGCCACTTAGGTGCAGGGCCATATTCGCCTTCATGCCGGTGTAGGGGAGTAGCTGGGGGTATAGCACATATAGACGGTAGAGCCAGTTGTTGTAACCGGTTTCGTCTTTTAGCTCTTTGGCACACTCGGCTTCAGCCTGATAGATGCGGGCAGTAAATAGTTTTTCGTATTCGGTATCGTAGTCGGGGTCGTTAAGGAGTTTATCCAACTTGGCTTTTGATTCTTTGTATTTACCTTGTTGCATTTCCAGGCGGGCTACAAATAACTCGAAGTACTTGCGGATATAGGCACGCTTATCGGTCTCGGCTTCTTTTTTAAAGCGGCGGATGAAAAAGTCGGTACTGAAATCATGAACCAGGTACCAGATTTCATCCCATGACACGGTGCTTTCGGTAGAGAAGAGTTTATAGATTACACGGTCACGTTCAGGGTTTTCGGCAAACTGGTTGATGATGAGGAATTGCTGGAGGTATTTTTCGCTGAGTTTGCTGCTCATGCTTAATAATATTTTTGGGTTGTACCACCAGTTTTTGTGTTCGAACTTATCCATCTGCCATGAAAGTTCTTTCTGCATCAGTTTGAGTAGTTGTATACTAAAATCGTAATGACTTTGGCCAAGGGTAGTGCCGATATGTACTTCTTTGAATTCGGCTGCCTTATTGGTATAGCGGTCTGATTCACTAATCTGGCCATCGTAAAGCATACAACGTGCCAGGGCTATATTATAC